>JBFYOM010000049.1:0-7954 GCA_041303805.1 Micrococcales bacterium | reverse complement strand
ACCTAGATAAGTTCATGAACCGTTCGTTGTCGACCGACGAACTCAAAGCTGCGACCAAAATCGTGATGACAGCAATCACCAAGCAGGTCGAAATTTTGCGCGGCGAAAAAGCGCCAAAGGAACTTTATGACCCAGCCCAACACGGCCAGAGTCAGTTCGGTAATTTCAACAAGGATGGAAAGAAGTAATGGCAAAAGTAGCAGTAATGGGAGCCGGTTCTTGGGGCACCACTTTCGCCAAAATCTTGGCCGATGCTGGAAATGATGTAACCATCTGGGCCAGACGTGACGACGTAGTCGCCGAGATCAACTCACTTCACCGCAACGGCGACTACCTGCCCGGTATCAAACTTCCAAAGGACCTGAAAGCGGCCTTCGAACCAGCCGACGCCATGGCGGGGGTAGAACAGGTTTACCTGGCAATTCCATCGCAAAGCCTGCGAGGAAACCTAGTCGAATGGGGTTCGGAAATCCCGTCGACCGCTCTCGTGGTTAGCCTGATGAAGGGCGTTGAGAAGAACACCGGTCTTCGCATGAGCGAGGTTATCTCGGAAGTTGCAGGTGTCGATGCTTCGCGCATCGTCGTTGTTTCTGGTCCGAACCTGAGCCTCGAGATTGCTGAGGAGCAGCCAACCGCTTCGGTTGCGGCCAGCAAGAGTAAGTCGGCGGCCAGAGCTGTTGCCACAGCCGCCAGCAACAGCTACTTCACTACTTTCACCAATAAGGACGTCATCGGTACCGAGTTCGGCGGAATCCTGAAGAACCTAATCGCGGTTGCGATTGGGATCGTCAACGGTGTTGGATACGGTGAAAACACCAAGGCTTCGATCATGACTCGCGGTCTTGCTGAAATCTCCCGCTTTGCCCGAGCCTACGGAGCCAAGAAGAAGACCATGGTTGGCCTCGCCGGCCTGGGTGACCTAATCGCAACCTCCGAATCACCACTGAGTCGTAACCATAAGGCTGGTGAAATGCTTGGCAAGGGTTACACCCTGAACGAAGTCACCAAGCGCCTAAGCCAGACCGCCGAAGGCTTGGCCTCAGTTGCGCCAATCTTGACCCTCGCTGAAGCTAAGGGCGTTCGAATGCCGATCGTTGAACAGGTTCTCGCGGTAATGGAAGGCCGCATGGAACCGAAGGACATCGCACCAACCCTTACCCACGAAACGGATGAACCAACCAGTGAGTAAAAAACTTCGAGTAGCACTCGTCTTCGGTGGTCGCTCTAGCGAGCACGCAATTTCGTGTGTCACCGCCGGAGGCGTCCTAGGTGCAATCGACCGAGACAAGTTTGAAGTTATTCCAGTTGGCATCACCCGCGGCGGAGTTTTCGTTCCTGCCGAAGACGACCCGCAGAAGTGGGCACTCAACCCAAGCGACCTTCCTGAAGTTATCTTCGAAGGCCAAACCATTCAGTGGCCAGCCGCCGGAACCAAAGAACTGCGCTACACCGATCCGTCTGGCGTGCCTCACAGCCTTGGCGACATCGACGTGGTCTTCCCAGTGCTCCACGGCCCATTCGGCGAAGACGGCACCATCCAAGGCTTCTTCGAGCTAATCGGCATGCCTTATGTTGGCAACGGGGTTCTGGCCTCAGCCGCTGGCATGGACAAAGAATTTACTAAGGCGCTTTTCTTAGCCGCCGGCGTTCCGGTCACCCCTCACGTGGTTATTCGAAAGCACGAGTGGGAACAGACCAAGGCAGCGAAACTAAAAGAAGTTGAAGCGCTTGGCGGACTACCTCTTTTCGTGAAGCCTGCCCGCGCCGGATCGTCGGTTGGAGTTTCTAAGGTCAAAGACATGCACGACTTCGCCAAAGCGGTCAAGGCAGCCTTTGAGCAAGACAACAAACTTGTGGTCGAGCACGGCATCGACGGCCGCGAGGTTGAGTGCGCAGTTCTCCAAGGACGAAACGGTGCAACTCCTAGAGTTAGCCTCGCCGGCGAGATTGTGGTCACCGGCCGCGAGTTCTACGACTTCGAAGCCAAGTACCTAAACACCGACGCAGTTGACCTCAAGATCCCAACCGAGCTCCCAGCAGACCAACTAAAGGAGATGCAGGAGCTTTCGGCGAAGGCATTCAACGCACTTGGTTGCGAAGGTTTGGCGCGAGTCGACTTCTTCCTAACCAAGGACGGCTTCTTGGTCAACGAGGTAAACACCATGCCTGGCTTCACGCCGGTGTCGATGTTCCCGTTGGTTTGGAAGGCGTCGGGAATTGGTTACAAAGAGTTAATCACCGAGCTAATTGAGTTGGCCCTAGAGCGCTAACCGCAGGTGGCAGCGGCCTCTTGAAACTTGATGGTTGAGGCTAGCCCATCCAACGCATTCACTCCAACCGCACTGGTCGAATCAACAATCACTTCCGACGCAGGGTTTCTGCCAAAGGTAATGAACCGGTACGAAGGCGCAGCCGAGTCATCCACCAGCCAGTCAACCCCGTTTGCACTCACGCACTGCAATTCGGAAACGGTAACCTGAGGCAACCCGCAACGGAACAGAATGGCTGCCGGTTCACCCCAAGCGGCTGTAGCCTGAGCGTCAGTGGTTCTGCGTTCCAAACCATCCAAGGTGTCTGGCAGACGAACTGAAAGGTTGGCACAAGCCACCGAATTCGCTTCCTCCGCTGCCTCAAGGTGCACGGTTGCCGAACAACCCGAAAGTAGCAACGGCAGAATCACAAGGCTTACTTTTAAAAACTTCATCAAATACAGGCTACCTTTGGTTTGTGACCAATCTTGAAACGCTCGCCACTCTCGGCGAAAACGAAGCCCTGAGACGAACCGTTTCCCGACTCAAAAAGAGCGAAAACACAATCGTGGGTTCCGGAGACGATGCCGCAGTAGTCGCAACCTCAGACGACCGATTCGTGGTCACTACCGACACCATGATCGAGGGCAACGACTTCAAAACCGAATGGTCATCCGCATTTGACCTCGGTTGGAAAGCTGTCGCAACCAACATCTCGGATGTAGCCGCCATGGGTGCAAGACCAACCGCCCTAGTAGTTGCTCTCGCCGTTCCCAAAGAAACCGAAATCACTTGGCTGGAACAATTCGCCGACGGCCTCCAGGCTGCCGTCACTCACTTCTGCCCAACCGCCGAAATCGTTGGGGGAGACCTAGCTCAGGGTAACCAGATCGTCATCGCAGTCACCGCCCATGGCGACCTCGAAGGCCGTGAACCAATCCTCAGATCCGGAGCCAAGCCTGGCGACATCCTTGCCGTCGCTGGAACCCTCGGCCAAGCCGCCTGCGGTCTCAGCCTGCTCCAGAGCGGCAACCAGGACGCCATCTCCGCTTACGACGACTGGGTAAATGTTCAGAAACGCCCGATGCCCCCGATCCAGTCCGGAATCGAAGCAGTCAACGCAACCTCAATGCTCGACATCTCCGACGGCCTCGCCAAAGACGCAGCGAGAATCGCAAAAGCCAGCGGCGTAAAGCTCACCATCAACAAACAGGCACTCGACGGCTACTGCGCACGCCTCGACGACGTTGCCGATCGCCTAGACCTCAAATCAATCGACTGGGTTCTATTCGGCGGAGAAGACCACTCACTCCTCGCAACGTTCCCTGGAGGCTCAACAATCCCTCGCTCATTCAAGCCAATTGGCCGGGTTGAAGCTGGCGAAGGGGTCTACCTAGACAAGGAAGTTTTGCCTGAGCGCGGCTGGGACTCAACCTTATCAACATCTCGATGAAAACGGTTGAAATGGCGTTAGACTAATCACGTTTTCTTCATCTGTTGAGACGGATGAATGCAGGCCTCGAAGATTTTCGGGGCCTGTTTAATTTAACCAATGCCTAGGCTTCTTCAAAGTTGGTGAGATCGTTTCTGGAAATTGAGAGTTTTCTAACAGGCAATCTTGAAAAGTTTTTGGATCGAAGACTTCCAAAACAGCATTTAGCCTTTCTTTCAGACGACTCACAAGTGGATGAAAATCACTGTCGCTTGACCACAAAACGTAACGTTCGCTGAGGTTAGATGACATGTCAAGACTGATTTCTGTCGCAATCGAAACGTCAGTGCCTTTTTCTTCGTATTTGAAAACCCGAGTTTTCTTCAGCTCGCCGTTGTGGTCAAATCTTTTGGGGGAATTCGGATAAACACGACTGTCAACGCGCATCTGCCCAAGCGTCACCGTCACTCGAGGACTCAACGAGCTCAATGCCTGTAGATAGATTAGTTGCCTGATTTGAGCTTCACTGTGACCGTCGAGTCGTTTCACCGGAGCGCTGAAGTATTTGACCTCAATAACTTGGTTTTGTGGAAGCAGCTGTTCGGCAAGTAGCAAGAGATTCAGCCACTTTAGCTCTTTGCGTTTAGACAACTTTCTGTAAAACAAGTTCAAGCCATCGACATAAACAATGACAGTTGGCTTGTTTGCAGGCATCATCCTAGAATGCCTTCGAGAAGACGAAACAACTACTGCTGCGAAGCAGCTTGGGGATAACTAGCGAACGATTGCGGTGGGCGCTAACGCGACCTTGCCGGCAGGTAAGTCTTTGACCACGATTGCCCCTGCGCCAATCTTGCAGTCATCGCCGATGGTTATGTTGCCGAGAATGATTGAGTTGGCTCCGAGGATTACGTTGTTGCCGATGGTTGGGTGACGCTTTACGGGTGCGTTTACTACTCCGCCTAGGGTTACTCCGTGATAGATCAGAACGTCGTTGCCGATGATTGCGGTCTCACCAATGACCACACCGACTCCGTGATCGATAACCACGCGGCGTCCTAGTTTGGCGCCTGGGTGGATTTCAATTCCGGTGAAGATTTTTGAGACGTTGGCGAAGACGCGGGAAAGCGTGCGGAGTTTTAGTTTCCAGAGGAAGTGAGCGACGCGGTGATTCCAAATTGCGTGAAGGCCCGGTGAGGTGAAGAAAAGCTCGAAGGCCGTCTTGGTTGCAGGGTCGCGCTCTAGGCCCGCCTTGAAGTCTTCAATGAAGTGGGCCACAAACGTCCTTTAGTTTTCTTCGAGTAAGTCCTTATAAAGAATAGTCGACAGGTAGCGTTCACCGAACGATGGAATTATGACGACGATTTTTTTGCCGGCGAATTCTGGGCGCTTGGAGATTTCGTTGGCTCCCCACATGGCAGCACCGGAAGAGATTCCTCCGAGGATGCCTTCTTCTGCTCCCATTCGGCGAGCCCAAGCCACTGCGTCGTCGGCTGATGCATCGAGCACTTCGTCGTAGATTTTGGTGTCGAGGACTTCAGGGACGAAGTTGGCTCCAATTCCCTGAATCGGGTGGCCGGATGCGGTTCCGCCATTTAGTAGCGGTGATGCTGCTGGTTCAACCGCGAAGATCTTGATGTCTGGGTTTAGCTTCTTTAGAACCTGGCCAACACCGGTGATGGTTCCACCGGTTCCAACGCCGGCGACGACTGCGGCAACTTCACCGTTGGTGTCGTTCCAGATTTCCTGGGCGGTGGTGTTGCGGTGAATCTCTGGGTTGGCTGGGTTGGCAAACTGGCGGACAGCTAGAGCGCCTCTGGTTGCGGCAATTTCTTCTGCCTTTGAAACAGCGCCGTTCATACCTTCGGCGGCAGGGGTTAGAACTAGTTCGG
Source organism: Micrococcales bacterium (assembly GCA_041303805.1). Taxonomy (GTDB): domain Bacteria; phylum Actinomycetota; class Actinomycetes; order Actinomycetales; family Microbacteriaceae; genus Rhodoluna. The sequence goes on along the minus strand of JBFYOM010000049.1, from coordinate 2,381 downwards.
CACCGTACGCGCGAAGTAGCGTGCGACGTTCTTTGCTCATGGAGTCTGGCATCGTCAGGATTACCTTGTAACCGCGGGCGGCACCGGCCATGGCAAGAGCGATACCGGTGTTACCCGAGGTCGCCTCCACGATTGCGCCGCCCGGCTTTAGCTCTCCCGAGCGTTCTGCCGCGTCGATCATGGCGATTCCGATGCGGTCTTTCACCGTGGCACTCGGGTTGTAGAACTCAAGCTTTGCAAGCACATCTGCCTTACCCTCGTTGATGCGGTTTATGCGCACGAGCGGAGTGTTTCCTACTACCTGCGTGATGTTGTCATAGATTGCCATGATTTTCCTTAAGTCTCTAAACCTGTAACACAAGACTATTGCCCCAGTGCCTAAAGGATTTCAACGATTACTAAGTGTTACAAGCACTCCTAACGCCTATAGTCAAAACATGAGCCAACTTGCCCCGCTGAACCCAGATCGCAACCTTGCCATGGAATTGGTTAGAGCAACCGAGGCTGCGGCAATCAGGTCTGCACCATTCATTGGCAAGGGTGACAAAAATGCCGCTGACGGCGCAGCCGTGGAGGCTATGAGAGCCTTTCTTTCGACCGTGGAGTTTGATGGCACAGTAGTGATTGGCGAGGGTGAAAAAGATAACGCTCCGATGCTTTTCAACGGCGAGCGAGTAGGCACCGGCCGTGGTCCGTCATGTGACATCGCCGTAGACCCAATTGATGGAACTTCCCTCACTGCGGCTGGTCGACAGAACGCGATTTCGGTAATTGCGGTTTCAGACCGAGGAACCATGCTGGATGCTTCTTCGGTTTACTACATGAACAAGCTGGTCGCTGGACCCGAGGGGATTGGCGTCATAGATATTAGAAAGCCAATTTCCGAAAACATCCATGCAATCGCAAAAGCCAAAGGGAAAAGCGTCAACGAGGTAATCGTGGCTGTTCTTGATCGTCCGCGTCATGCCGAACTTATTGATGAGATTCGCTCAACTGGGGCTGGAACCCGCTTGATGCTGGACGGTGATGTTGCCGGCGGAATTCAGGCGGCCCGTTATGGTTCTCGAATTGATTTATGCATGGGAATCGGTGGTTCCCCAGAGGGCGTGGTCACCACCTGTGCCGTGAAGGGGCTTGGCGGCGTGGTCCAGGGAGTGTTGCACCCGATGAATGATGAAGAGCGCGAACGCGGTCTGGCGGCAGGCCTCAAATTCGACCACGTTTACGAGATGGACGAATTGGTGGCAAGCGATAATACTTTTTTCGTGGCGACTGGAGTGACCGATGGTGGTTTCTTAGAGGGGGTTAGGAGAAAAGGTCCAATCATAAAAACCCACTCCATGGTAATCCGAGCAAAATCTGGAACGATTCGTGAAGTCATAGCCGAGCACAATGCCGAGCGCTGGTTCTAGTATTTATAGGAAGCCTTAAGAAAGTTTGGTCACCAAATGGGAAACGTTGTAAATCACTGGATCAATGGCGCCGAAGTTGTTGGGGTTTCAGGAAAGACCGCACCGGTTTATGACCCTGCGTTGGGCGTTGTAACCAAGGACGTTGCGCTGGCTAACCAGGCCGAAATCGATGCAACGATTGCTGCCGCTGCCAAGGCTTTCCCTGAGTGGCGCGACACCCCTCAGGCCAAGAAGCAGACCGTGCTTTTCAAGTTCCGCGAGCTTTTGAATGCCAAAAAGGGCGAGCTTGCCGAAATAATTACTTCCGAGCACGGCAAGGTGTTGTCAGATGCGCTGGGTGAGATTACCCGTGGTCAAGAAGTGGTTGAGTTCGCCTGTGGCATGCCTCACCTACTCAAGGGTTTCTACACCGAGAACGCTTCGACCGGAGTCGACGTTTACTCAACCCGCCAGGCGCTCGGTGTCGTTGGCATCATCAGCCCGTTCAACTTCCCAGCCATGGTTCCGATGTGGTTCTTCCCGATTGCTATCGCTGCCGGAAACACCGTGGTTTTGAAGCCTTCGGAGAAAGACCCCAGCGCCGCAATTTGGATGGCAAAGCTTTGGAAGGAAGCAGGGCTTCCCGATGGCGTTTTCAACGTTCTACAGGGCGACAAACTCGCTGTGGACGGGTTGCTTGAGCACCCAGACGTGTCTGCAATCTCGTTTGTTGGTTCAACTCCTATTGCCAAGTACGTTTACGAGCAGGGAGCCAAGCACGGCAAGCGCGTTCAGGCACTTGGTGGCGCCAAGAACCACATGCTGGTTCTTCCAGATGCCGACCTCGACCTAGTCGCCGACTCAGCAATCAACGCCGGTTTCGGTTCGGCTGGGGAGCGTTGCATGGCCATTTCGGTGGTTGTTGCCGTGGAGCCAGTAGCCGACGCCCTGATTGAAAAAGTTGTGGAACGCATTGGTCGCCTCACGGTC
>JBFYOM010000048.1:0-8047 GCA_041303805.1 Micrococcales bacterium | reverse complement strand
CCTTCGGCGTCGACCAGCGCACCGGCTATCTTTGTACCGCCGATGTCAATGCCGATTCCAAACATGTTTCCTACCTGAAGTAACGATTTTCTTTTCGAAGCCTGATTTTCCAGTTTAAGCCCTCGCAAGCAAAGCGAAGCACGTAGAGTTTTAGCAACTAAGCGATAGGAAATCCATGAAAACCTATGACATCGACCCAATTGTTACTTCTGCAAATACGGTAAACATAACGGATCTCCTCGTTGACCGAGTTCGAGAAACCCCCAAGGTTGCATTGTTCGCGATTGAACAGCCCGATGGCACCTGGTTAGACATGTCTGCCGAAGACTTCCACACGCAGGTGGTCGCAGTTGCTAAGGGGCTAATCGCATCTGGAATCCAACCCGGCCAGGCAGTTGCCATAATGAGCAAGACGCGCTACGAATGGACTCTAATTGACTTTGCCATCTGGTTTGCCGGAGCCGTTTCAGTCCCAATTTATGAGAGCTCTTCTCCTACACAGATGCAGTGGATTATCTCCGACAGCGACTCGGTAGCCGTATTCCTAGAAACTGCAGAGCACCTAGAGCGCTTTGAAAGCATAAAGGGTTCCGTACCTTTGGCTCGTCAGGTGTTTCGCCTTGATGACAACTCAATTGAGCAGCTCATTCAAAGAGGCCGAGAAATTGATGACGAAACACTAGAACAGCGACGCACCCGCGCCGGACTCTACGACCTTGCAACAATCATTTACACCTCGGGAACGACCGGCGTGCCAAAGGGTTGCGAGCTCCTCCACCGTGGATTCGTGGAGCTAAGCAAGAATGCTTATTTGGAAATGCCAGAAGTTCTAGTTACTGGTAGAAGCACCCTTTTGTTCCTGCCACTAGCTCACGTTTTCGCTCGATTCATCGAGGTGATTACCGTTCACGTTGGAATCAGGGTTGGCCACAAGGCGGATGCCAAGGACGTTGGCCCTGCGATGGTTTCCTTCAAGCCTGACTTCCTCTTGGCCGTTCCGAGAGTTTTTGAAAAGGTTTACAACGCCGCCGAACAAAAGGCTGAAGCTGGCGGCAAGGGAGACATCTTCCGTAAGGCCGCTCTCGTAGCAGTTGACTATGCCCGTGAAAAAGAACAGAAGGGTTCGGCAAGCCTCGGTCTAACAGTGAAGCATGCCCTCTTCAACGTTTTGGTCTACAAGAAGATAAGAGCTGCCATGGGCGGCAAGTTGATGTACGCAATTTCGGGTGGAGCGCCACTTGGTTCACGTTTGGGTTATTTCTTTGCAGGTATCGGTCTAACCGTACTTGAGGGATATGGCCTTACCGAAACCACGGCACCAGCGATGATTGCGCGTCCAAGCCAAGTGAAAATCGGAAAAATTGGTCGAGTCCTTCCTGGCTGTGGAGTAAAAATCGCCGACGATGGCGAAATTCTGCTTCGCGGAAACAACATCATGCGTGGCTACTGGAGAAACCCTCAGGCGACTTCAGATACTTTTGATGGAGATTGGTTCAAGTCTGGGGACATCGGCGAATTGGACGACGATGGCTTCCTAACTATCACTGGTCGCAAGAAGGAACTTTTGGTCACGGCCGGCGGGAAGAACGTTGCACCAGCCGGTCTCGAAGACCCGCTACGCGCTCACCCAATCATTGGTCAAGTCGTTGTGGTTGGTGACAAGAAGCCTTTTGTTAGCGCACTCGTGTCGCTGGATTCAGAGATGCTACCGGTCTGGCTAAAGAATCATGGTGGCAATGAAAAGTTGACTGTTGCAGAGGCCGCCAAGGATCCCAAGGTGCTAGCGGAAATTCAAACTGCGGTCGACCGAGTCAACAATTCATTCTCAACCGCTGAGTCAATCAGGAAGTTCGTGGTCATTGACGCGGAACTTACCGAAGCATCCGGACACCTAACTCCGAGCCTAAAGATTAAGCGAGAAGCGGTGGCCAGAGACTTTGCAAAGGAAATTGCTGAGCTTTATTCCAATGTTAAAGGCGACATCGATCGAGCAGTCAACTTCTAAAACCAACTGGTTTGACGAAGTTTACGCATAGCCTCTTTGCGATTTTCTCTACTTAGGCGATCTAGATAAACCTCACCATTAAGGTGATCACATTCGTGCTGAAGTGCTTGGGCTAGAAGACCCGTACCAGAAACTTGGACCACTTCACCGTCTAGATTCAGACCCTCGGCAGTGGCGTTCGCGTATCTTGGCGTCGGTTCCCAAAGCTCTGGAACCGAAAGGCACCCCTCGGGAATTTCTAGTAGTTCGCCAGAAACCTCGACGATTCGAGGATTAATCAGATAGCCCAATTCACCGTTTACGTAGTAGCTGAAAACTTGCAAGCTAACCCCAATCTGAGGTGCCGCAACTCCGGCACGTCCAGGTAGCTGTGTGGTATCCAGCAGGTCCTGGACAAGGTCGCGAACGGATTGATTGAGTTCTAAGATTGGTTCACACTTGGTGCGAAGAACGGGGTCGCCGTAAAGGCGAATTTCTCTAACCGCCACTATGCCGGGTTGTTTAGGCCGTCAACGACCAGTGCCGCGAGTTCGCGAGCTGCCTCGCGAGTGTGCGGCTTGAGTTGGTTGAACTTAATCACTGAGCCGGCAGCCAACGCTGGATCATAAGGAATACGAACAACGTCACGAACGCGAGTCTTAAAGTGTTGTTCGATCTCATCAATTTTGACCAGGTTGGTGGCTTGCGTTGCGGTGTTCAGAGCGACGATAGAGTTTCTCACCAGGTCGCCGTAACCGTTTGCTTCCAGCCAGGTAAGGGTTTCCGATGCCAATCTTGCCTCATCTACCGAACCACCAGAAACAATTACCAGACCGCTGGCACGCTGTAAGGTGGGCCTCATTACCGAGTGAACAATTCCAGTTCCGCAGTCAGTCAACACAACTGAATAGTAACGAGCGGCCATGTCAGCGACTACGTTGTAGTCGCCCTCGTCGAAAGCTTCGGAAAGCATTGGATCAGAATCTGAAGCCAAGACATCCAATCTTGTGGCATCTCTTGAGATCATGGTTGAAAACTCGGTGAACCCATCAATGGCCGCTGCACGGTTCACAACATCGCGAACGGTAAATCGAGTCGACTTACTTACTCGCTCTGCCAAAGTTCCTCGGTCCGGGTTGGCATCGATTGCGATCACACGGTCTTCACGAACCAACGCTAGAGCCATTCCGAGCAAAGTGGTTACCGTGGTCTTACCCACTCCACCCTTTCGGGTTAGAACTGGAACAAACTTCGCTCCACCCTCAAAAACGGAACTAATACGCGCATCTAAAGCTTTGCGTTCTCGAACCTTGCGTGAATCGCCCGGGTTGAAAGTTTTGAGGGTCGCGTAGTAAACGAATTTGCGAAACCCGCCTTCAGGTGCTGGCCGGTTTCTCGAACCGCTGTCGATCAAGCGGTCCGCAGTCAACATGGCTGCTGGCTCAGGTTGGTCGAAGATGTCTCCGCGCAATTGATCGCGGCGTGTGTAGTTCGTTCTTCTAGTGATTGGGCCAGTGTCAGTGCCTGGCTCGCGAACTGGGGTAACTTCCGGAACAATCTCGATAGCCGCGGTACCCGGAGAGAGTTCTACGCTGGCAACGTCAACTACACCATCGGCTAAGGTGTGCGACTTCTCCTCAGGGCTAGCCTTGCTCTTTTTCTTATCGCCAAACGCCACGAGAACTCCAATCGGTGAATCTAAAACACAAGTCTATCTTTTTGTGAAGACACTATTTGTTTTCGATCACCAAAATCAGGTCGCCTGACTCGACCGCTTGATTTTTGCCAATTGCGATTCTGCGTACCACTCCCGCTTGAGTGGCGGTTATTGTGGCTTCCATCTTCATCGCCTCGATAATCGCAACGGGTTGACCAATTTCAACATGAACGCCCTCAACCACTGTGACCGTAACTGCTCCCGAGAAAGGAGCAGCAACATGACCCAAGTTCGCGGTGTCGGCCTTTTCCGCTTGCGGAGTTTCAACTGAAATCTTTTTATCGCGAATGTCAATCGGGCGCAGCTGGCCGTTCAAGGTTGCCATCACGGTGCGGTTGCCCTTGGTGTCAGGGGATCCAATCGCCTCTAAGCCAACGAATAACTGAACACCCTTCGCAATTTCAACGACGTGCTCGCGCCCCTGTTCCAAACCGTACAGGTAATCAATGGTTTCAACTTGATCCAAGTTTCCGTAGGCAGCGCGCGTCGCTAGGTATTCATCGGTCGGACCAGGGAACAACAATCGGTTGAGCGCCGCTCGAATCTCAGCCGAAGAACCGGTTCGCAATGTATTGAGGTCTTCCTCAGAAACAGGCGTGATTCCAAACTTGATATTTCGACCAGCTAGAACCTTGGTTCGAAATGGCTCTGGCCAACCCCCGGGGAGGTCTCCGAGTTCACCAGCCATGAACCCGATGACTGAATCCGGCACGTCGTAGTTTTGCGGATTTTCAGCAAAGTCTTTCGGGTCGGCGTTTATGGCAACTAAATGAAGTGCCAAGTCTCCGACAACCTTTGACGAAGGAGTAACTTTGGTTGGGCGGCCGAGTATCTCATTCGCTGCCGCATACATATCTTCGACCCGTTCAAACTGATCCCCGACTCCCAAAGCAATTGCCTGCTGGCGGAGGTTAGAAAGCTGCCCCCCGGGAATCTCGTGCTTATAAACGCGCCCGGTTGGGCCTGGCAGACCAGATTCGAATGGAGAGTAGATTCGTCTTACCGATTCCCAGTAGGGTTCGAGCGCTGTTATTGCCTCAAGCGATATTCCGCTATCGCGGTCCGTGTTTTCAAGAGCCGCCACCAGCGCCGATGCCGAAGGCTGACTGGTAGTTCCGGCCATCGGCGCCGAAGCAACATCTACGGCGTCCACACCCGCTTCGATGGCAGCCATCAGAGTCGCCAGTTGCCCTCCAGCGGTGTCGTGAGTGTGCAAATGCACTGGCAGTTCAAAGCGCTCTCTTAGGGCTTTCACGAGCTTGCTAGCTGCACTAGGTCTCAACAATCCTGCCATGTCCTTAATTGCTAAGACATGTGCGCCTGCTGCGACGATTTCATCGGCCAGTGCTAGATAGTAATCAATTGTGTAGAGAGTTTCGTTAGGGTTCAGGAGATCTCCTGAATAACACAGCGCAACTTCGGCAACAGCCGTTTTTGTTGCCAAAACGGCCGCAATTGCAGGTTTCATCTGCTCAACATCGTTGAGCGCGTCAAAGATCCTAAAAATATCTACTCCGCTGGAAGCCGCCTCGGCAACAAACGCCTCGGTTACCTCGGTTGGATAGGGCGTGTAGCCAACTGTGTTTCTGCCACGCAGCAACATTTGGATGCAAATGTTTGGCATTGCTGCTCGCAAAGCAACAAGTCTTTGCCACGGGTCTTCGCCGAGGAATCTGAGGGCCACGTCATAGGTGGCACCTCCCCACGCTTCAACCGATAGCAGCTCCGGGGTGATTCGAGCAACATAAGGTGCCACCTGAACCAAATCACGACTTCGCACTCGCGTTGCCAAAAGTGACTGATGGGCATCCCTAAAGGTTGTATCGGTTATGGCTACGTGTTGCTGAGCCCTCAAGGCCTTGGCAAAAGCCATCGGACCGAGTTCCGTCAAACGTTGTTTTGAGCCAGCTGGGGCAGGCGCTTCTAGGTCAATTTTTGGAAGCTTGCCGACCGGAGGCACCTTGGAACCCCTCGGTCCATAGGGTTGGTTGACCGTTACATCAGCCAACCAACTCAGAATCTTGGTTCCGCGGTCTTGCGAAGGCATTTGTGTGAATAACTCAGGACGTTCGTCAATGAATGAAGTCGAAAGTTCACCTCTTGCGAAAGTCTCGTCCGCCAAAACCGCCTGCATAAAGGAAATGTTGGTGGAGACCCCACGTATCCGGAACTCCGCGAGCGCTCGTTGGGCTCGAAGAACGGCGGAGTGGAAATCTCTGCCTCTGGCAATCAATTTGACGAGCAGTGAATCGAAGTGAGGGCTAACTTCGCTTCCGGCGGAGATCGTGCCGCCGTCCAGTCGGATACCCGCACCACCTGGCGAACGATAGGTCGTGATCTTGCCTGAGTCTGGTTTGAAACCCAGGGCCGGGTTCTCGGTGGTGATTCGGCACTGGATAGCGAATCCATGCATGGTTATTGAACTCTGGGTAAGTCCTAGATCGGCCAGCGACTCACCCGCAGCAATTCGCATCTGCGACTGAACTAGGTCGATGTCGGTGATCTCTTCGGTCACCGTGTGTTCAACCTGAATCCTCGGGTTCATCTCGATAAACACGTGCTTTCCAGCATTTGGACCAACGGTGTCTATTAGAAACTCGACAGTCCCGGCATTTCGGTAACCGATCTTGGTGGCAAAGGCAACTGCATCCCGGTAGAGAAGTTCTCTTAGTTCCTGCGTGATGAGCGGAGCGGGAGCAATTTCTACAACTTTCTGGTTTCTCCTCTGAATTGAACAATCGCGCTCAAACAGGTGAACCACATTGCCGATTCCATCAGCGAGAATTTGCACTTCAATATGCCTTGGGCGCAAGACTGCCTGCTCAAGGAATACTCTGGGATCACCGAAGGCACTCTCTGCCTCTCGACTTGCCTCTCCTAGGGCTGCCGGAAGCTCGTCGGGGTTTTCCACCCTGCGCATTCCGCGACCGCCACCACCGGCAACGGCCTTAACGAAGACTGGGAAGACGAAATCCTTGGAGGCCTCGACCAAATCATCGACATTAGCTGACTGGATAGATGACTTCAGAACCGGAACACCGGCTGCGATTGCCGATTCCTTGGCATTTACCTTGTTTCCGGCCATCTCTAGAACATCCGCCGTTGGGCCAATAAAGGTAATGCCGTTAGCTTCTGCCGCCCTTGCAAGGTCTGGGTTCTCGGAAAGGAAGCCATAGCCAGGATAGATAGCGTCGGCGCCTGACTCTCTGGCGACCCGAATGATCTCGTCAACGTTCAAGTACGCCCGAACCGGGTGGCCTTCCGAGCCAATCTGATAAGCCTCGTCGGCCTTTAGTCGGTGGCTTGAGTTTCTATCTTCATAGGGGAACACTGCGACGGTTCTGGCGCCAAGTTCATACGCGGCCCGAAAAGCGCGAATTGCAATTTCGCCTCGGTTTGCAACCAGAATCTTCTTAAACATTGTCACCTCGTGAGTGCGTTGGAGCGAACATCGGATTTTTGACGGCTTGATTTAGAGAGTAGCCTATTAGAGTGCATGTTCTTAGCGTTAGCTCCCTCAAGGGGGGCGTTGGAAAGACTACGGTTGCCCTAGGGTTGGCTTCCGCTGCTTTCACGCAGGGTCTTCGCACTCTAGTAGTCGACCTCGACCCGCAGTGTGATGCAACCACGGGGCTTGGCGCCATCGGGGAATTTTCAGAAACCGTGGCCGACGTCTTGGAAAGCCCCCGGCACAACATTGTGCATAGGGCAATCGTATCGAGCACTTGGAATAAACTCCACACGGGCAAGATAGATGTTCTCGTCGGTAGCCCTAGAACACAGGCGCTCGACTCTCCAGCTCCGACAATCAATGAAATTTGGCGACTCGAGGTGGCGCTGGCCAAGGTCGAACAAGACTACGACCTGGTTATTATCGACACACCTCCCTCGGTGAATGGGCTAACCAGAACCGCCTGGGTTGCGAGCGACAGGGTAATTATTGTCTCCGAGCCATCCCTGTTTTCCGTGGTCGCAGCCGATCGAACCATGCACGCTCTTGCCGAATTGCGTCGGGGCCTAACTAGCCGACTTGAAACTCTTGGAATCTTAATCAATCGATTCCGACCGCAGTCTTCCGAAGGAGATTTCCGCGTGGGCGAGCTTCGCGAAAAGTACGGCGATAAAATCCTTCCTCAGGTTATTGAGGAACGCACTGTGCTTCAGTCTGCTCAAGGCGCCGGTCGACCAATTCACGGCTGGCCTGGCGAATCGGCAATCGAGATCGCCCAAGTTTTTGACAGGGTCTTGGAGCGCGTTCAACTCTCGTTAGGACAACCATCCCAGAGTCGACTTGGCAAAAGCAGTCGCAAAGTGCTTCGGCTAAACCGCGTGATGCGCGGTCAAAC
>JBFYOM010000047.1:0-8175 GCA_041303805.1 Micrococcales bacterium | reverse complement strand
CTTCAGGTCAAGAGTGTTCAGTTGCAGAATGCTTTATCTCTACTTCTGGAAATCGAAGCCATGCCCCAATTCCTTTACACGGCCTCCGAGGGAGAAACCTTGGAATCCATTGCCATCAAGTTTTATCGAAGCCCGGACGCGGTGTCTGAGCTTCTGGCAGCAAATCCAGACCTAGAGGTCGAGAAACTCAAAGCTGGCACAGAGGTACTAATCCTCATGCCAGTTGACCTTCGGCTTCCTTCGCTGCCTAATGTTGGGCAGAAACCGACACCTCAAGAGAATAAGAAATAGGTATAGAACATGAAATTTTGCCCTAAATGTGGTGCACCTAGAGAAGGCCGCTTCTGCACCAAGTGCGGTTTCGACTTTGACTCTGAGCCTCAAACTGGCTCAACCCCAGTAGTGGTCGTTCAAAGCCAACGTCCCCAGAAATACGGTGAAGGTTTCACCGAAGAGGGCAACTGCCCGAACTGCGGAGCGCAGCGGACCAGTGGCGATTCGTCTTGCTCACTTTGCAGTTCATCGTTCTAGAAAACTGTTCTGACTTGAAAGGGTTTTTGAATGAGTGTTGATGTCAGAAAAGTGTCCAATCTGAGGAATGTTCTCAGACTCGGGTCAATCGTATTTGGTTTGAGCGCAGTGGCCCTGATCCTCACCCCAGGGCTGTTCAATGCCCTGCTCGGATTAGAAAACAGCCTCGCACTGGAGTGGTCGATGCGAATGACCGGAATTACCTTGGTCGCACTTTCAGGCAATATGTTTGCTCACGCATCCAAAGGCAGCGACAAATCAGTGTTGCTGGCGGCCAGGGTAATGATGCCAAGCGCGTTCGCCCTAGGTGTGCTGACTCTTTTGATTCCAGCCAACCTAAATTGGTTCACGTACCTTTATGCCGCCGTCGGTTTCGGGTTCTCTGCAGCCTACGCGCTTTTCCTTTGGGCCAAGAACCCCCGCTAAGCCCAAAAGAGCTATTCAAAGCGGAGTGCGTCAATAGGCTCTAGGCGCGATGCTGTGCGGGCTGGCCAAACGCCGAAGACCACACCAACTACGAGGCTGAAACCTAGAGCCAGAGCGATGGTGTCCATGCGAATCGAGAAAGTCCAATCGCCGATGATCGCAAGTAGGAACGCGGCTATTTCTCCGAGGATTAGACCGACGATTCCACCGGCAACCGACAACACTATGGCCTCAATCAGGAATTGAGTCAGAACATCGGATTGCTTGGCGCCGATTGCTCGCCTAACACCGATTTCACGAGTTCGCTCACGCACCGAAACCAGCATGATGTTCATAATGCCGATACCGCCGACGATCAGGCTGATTGCGGCGATTCCAGTTAGCAAGAGGCCGAGAGTGTCGGTGATGCTGCTCACTGCCGAGATTAGCGACGCCTGGTTGGTGATTGTGTATCGAGCTTCTGTTTCCTCGGCTAAACCATAACGTTCACGAAGCAGGCGGTCTGTGGCCACCTGCAAGGCGTCTACCGCTTCCGGGCTGTTCGCCTGAACCACAATCGACGAAACATATGGGTATTGACTGAAAATTCTTCGAGCAGAGTCCAGAGAGACATAGACGCGGCCGGATGTGCCAAAGCCAGCCTGGTCGTCGAGCACTCCAACCAACCGAAAGTCTTGACCGTTCAGCTTGACGGTCTTGCCCAGCATGTCGGCGGTCAGACCCAGATCGTTGGCGGCATCGGCACCAAAGACCACGTCTCGAGAGTTCTGGGCTGCAACATTTGAAGACAAGTACGAACCCAGAGCAATTTCGGGCTTCACCGCTTCAAAATACTCTGCAGATACCCCAACCAAACGCGCGTTGACCCGGTTGGATTCCGTGGCGATGGTCCCCTCGTTTTGAGACTGCATGAACATCACAGCGACGTCGTCCAGCTCGGCAAGAGCTAAGGCGTCCTGCTCGGTCAGTGCGTCTGGAACCATTGCCGTCACGTTTAGCTGATTTGTTCCAAGCGTTGCTAAAGATTTATTGATTCCCTGGGACGCCCCATCGACGATGGATGTCAGTGCCACAATCGCAGCGACACCAATCACCACACCTAGCATCGTTAACAGCGAGCGCGTCTTGGTGGACCAAATTCGATTCAGCGCCAGCCGAGCGGTTCCTAGAAGGTTCATTTCTGGCCTCGTTCGTCTCGCTCGATTTTGCCGTCGCGAAGAAAGACGCGTCTAGGCGCACTGGCCGCGATTTCGAGGTCGTGGGTGATCAGAATGATGGTTCGCCCTTCGGCGTTGAGTTCTTTGAGTAGATCGATTACCTGGGCACCGGTCTTCGAGTCCAAAGCTCCGGTTGGCTCGTCGGCTAGAACGATGTCTGGGCTGGTAACCAGCGCTCGGGCAATGGCCACACGCTGCTGCTGACCACCGGAAAGGCGGTTTCGGTCGAAGTTCAAACGATCTGCCAAGCCCAACTTTGAGAGCATCTCGGTCGCTTCCTGTTTGGCTTTCTTGGTGCTAATTCCTTGGTAAAGAAGTGGAGCCATGACGTTTTCCAGCGCGGTCGTGTTTGGAAGGAGTTGAAACTGCTGAAACACGAAACCGATCGCCCGCGAGCGCAAATTGGTAAGTGCATTGTCATTCAGGTCCCTGGTGGCGGCTCCGGAAATCTTCACTTCCCCAGCACTAGGACGATCGAGGCAGCCAATCAAATTCATCATCGTCGACTTTCCGCTTCCGGAAGGGCCAACGATTGCCACGAACTCGCCGTGTTCAATTGAAAGGCTCACACCATCCAGAGCGATTGTGGTTTGATCCCCAACCTGATATTCACGACGAACATCCTGGAGTTCTACGACCTTAGGCACCGGTTCTGGCTCCCGGAGGAGGGCCAAAGTTGACCGGAGCCGGTACATCGCCAGAAACCCCGGTAATGACCTGGTCGCCATCCTTCAAGCCCTTGGTTACTTCAGCAAAGCTGTCGCCAAAGATTCCGAGTTCAATCTCAACGCGCTTGACAGTCTGATTTCCGGCGGCGTCGGTGATCAACACGTCTACCAATGTTCCTTCATCTCCGACGAGCGCATTCAATGGGATCGCCAATACGTTGTCTTTGGTGAGAACCTTGATTTCCGCGGTGGCGCTCATCCCGAAGCGGGCACCCTCTGGCAAATCCGCAACTTTCAAAAGCACTTCATACTGCTTGATTCCGCTCAGCGATTGGGCAACCTGGCCGATTCGGGTAACGACACCTTCAAAAGTTGCTGAAATGGCATCTAGCTCGATGGTGGCGGATTGATCAATCGCCACTAAGTCAGCGTCATATTCGCTTACAAATACCGAAACAACCGGGCTATCGGAACCTACAGTTACAACGGTTCCAGATGTGCGCAGTCCCGCAGTGCTATCGATGGAACGAACCACCCCGGCCGCCACAGCATTAACCTTTACATCGCGACCGATTTGATCAACATAGGTGAAGAGCCACTGGTTTTTCTTGACTGTCTTTCCGACAGAAACTTTGACGGTCTTGATTTCAAGACTGGTCCCAAACTGCACCGGCTGTGACACCGAACCATTGACCGAAATCAACGACGGCTGCTCGGCAGGTCCGTATGCCAAGAGCCTGGTCTCGGCCAACTGCCCATTCGCAGAAACAGTCTTGGTTACCGAAGTGTTTTCAACCTTGTAGGTTTCATAAACAGGCTTGGCTGCAAACAGTGGGGCAACGACGAAACTAAATACAACGAGAATCGCGAGAGCGATACCCGTAAACAGTGGCCAACGTTTCTTGCGCATGAATTCTTCTCTCTATTGCCCGAGCCCGGTCTAACCGGTCTGTTGTTCCACACTTTCACTACAATCTGTGAGAAACCTGACAGGTAGAGCTAATTAGTCTTCAAAAGGGTCGGCGATACCAACATAAACGGTCTCCAGGTATTCCTCGATACCTTCCTTGCCGCCCTCGCGGCCCAGACCAGAGGACTTCACGCCGCCGAATGGAGCTGCCGGATTCGAAACGATTCCGGTGTTCAATCCAAACATTCCCACTTCAAGTGATTCTGCTAGGCGCAGCCCGCGGTTTAGATCTTTAGTGAAAGCATAGGCAACGAGACCAAACTCGGTGTCATTGGCTAGTTCAATTGCCTCGGCCTCGTTCTTGAAAGTAATGATCGGTGCTACCGGTCCAAATACTTCCTCTTTCAGGATCCGCGCGTTCTTGGTGACGCCATTCAGAACTGTAGGCGGGTAGAAGTAACCTTCACCGGCCGGAATTGCACCACCTGTGAGTAACGTTGCTCCCTTACCAATCGCATCCTGAACGAGTTCATCTATGCTCGCACGGCTCTTTTCGTCGATCATGGGGCCGATATTTGCGCCGTCCTCGGTGCCTCTGGCAACCTTAAGTTCAGCCATCTTGGCCGCTAACTTCGCTGAGAATTCCTCGGCGATGTTCTCGTGAACGAGCACTCGGTTCGCAGCTGTGCATGCCTCTCCCATGTTGCGAAGCTTGGCTAGCATGGTCCCAGCAATTGCTTTGTCCATGTCTGCGTCTTCGAAAATGATTATTGGCGCGTTTCCACCAAGTTCCATCGAAACCCGCAGGACCTGTTGTGCTGAGTCTGCGATTAGGCGTCGCCCGACACCGGTTGAACCGGTGAACGAAAGTTTACGAAGTCGCGAGTCCTTAATTAGCGGGCCGGTTACTTCGCCAGCCTGCTCGGTTTGAATGACATTTAGTACACCCTTTGGTAGACCCACTTCTTCAAGAACTTTTGCAAACAAAAGCGTAGTCATTGGTGTCAGCGCTGCCGGCTTGATAATCATGGTGCAGCCAGCCGCAATGGCCGGGGCAATTTTTCTTGTTGCCATTGCCAACGGGAAGTTCCACGGAGTAATGAAGAGGCTTGGTCCAACCGGGCGTTTCTGAACGATGATTCTCATCTTGCCATCTGGCGCAGTAGCGAAACGACCGGCCTGGTGAGTGGTCTCTTCGCTGAACCAGCGGAGGAACTCGCTGCCATAGGCCACTTCACCCTTGGCTTCAGCAACCGGTTTACCCATTTCTAGAGCCATCAAAAGGGCGAAGTCATCGGCCATCTCGGTGACCTTGTCGAACGCTTTTCGCAAAAGTTCAGCACGGAATCTAGGGGTGGTCTTTGCCCAGGCTGCCTGAGCATTGTGAGCTGCGACTAAGGCGGCCTCACCGTCGGCTACCGTTGCATTGGCAACTTGCGCCAAAACTCGTCCGGTTGATGGGTCGATAACATCGATGACCGACTTATCGCTCGAGTCTTTCCACTCGCCATTGATATAGATGCCCTTGGGCACCATTGCTAATACGCGGGCTTCGTCTTGGGCTGTGATGCTCATAGTGTCTTCTCCATAATTGCGATTACGTCGTCGCGGGTTGGCTTGATTGGGTTGTTGTTGGTTACCGCATCGGCAACCGCGTCATCCGCTAACGAACCAAGATTATCTTTTGAGATGCCAAAGTCAGAAAGTTTTCCTGCCAGACCGACCTGTTCAACCAATTCTGCAATTCTAGCGATTGCTGCCTCGGCGTTGGACGCTTCACTCGCGGATGTGTCACCCACTCCAAGGGCAAATGCCAAACGGGCGAAGCGAGGACGGCGCTGCGGCAGGTTGAACCGAAGCACTTCTTCGAGCACTAGACAAAGTGCTACGCCATGGGCGATGTTGAACTGGCCACCGAGCGCGTGGCCGATTCCGTGAACTAGGCCAAGACCGGTGTGAGAGAAACCAACTCCTGCAATGTGTGACGCCAGAAGCATTTGGGAACGCGCCTCGATGTCGTCGCCATGTGTGCAGGCGGTGACTATGTTCTGAGAGACCATCTCAACCACCTGCAACGCAATACCGTCGCTGTAAGGGTTTGGTCTTGCAGAGATGTACGACTCGATAGCGTGAACTAGGGCATCCATTCCGGTTGCCGCAGTTGCCTTGGGTGGCAGCCCCACGGTTAGCTTCGGGTCAAGAATTGCAGCCTTCGCCAAAGCGCTTGAGTGTCCAACGTAAAAGCGCTTGTGCGTGTGTTCGTCGGTGATCACACCAAATGCGTTTACCTCTGAACCCGTGCCTGCGGTGGTCGGGATGGCGATGATGGGAATACCCGAATTCTTGAAATCAGTGGTGTAGTCAAGACCAATGCCGCGCTCTGGATTGACCGCTCCAAGCGATACTCCCTTGGCGGTATCCATTGATGACCCGCCGCCGAGAGCAATCAGGATGTCACAGTTAGCGGCCGCCCCCGCATCGGATCCTGCATCCACGCATGCGGTAGTCGGATTTGGGGTCACACCGTCAAACACTGACACCAATACTCCCGATGCCTCCAGGCTCGCCCTAACCTCAGCGCAAATTGGGGATGCGCCCAGAAATGGGTCGGTAATAATTAGTGCGCTCTTGGCTCCCTGCGCAACAGCAAGTTCACCAACCTTGGAGACTGCACCAACACCGAAGTGAGCTGCAGGCTTTGGGTCTAGAACCAGTTCGTAGCTAGAAAGTTTTCTTGTTTCAGACATTGTTAGCCATTCTTCTTCACTGTTAATTCTCTTCTAAAGTTTTGGTTTTGTGGCAAGAAGCCTGGAACTACTGGTCGATTCTCAGGGTCTGACCAATCAGGTCTTCGTAGAGTTTCATCGGGGTCATTTCACCGGCAAGATCCCCATACTGGGCTTTGGCTCGGCGGAAAATCTGCTCAACCTGGGCCGAAAGTTCAACCGGTACCCCAACAGCGCGGGCGAGGTCGGTGTGCAACCCAAGATCTTTGCAGGCAAGCGCGATGGCGAACCCCTCGTCGTAGTCACCGTGCTTGAGCACCGAGAGCACGTCGTTTTCAACAAAGTTGGAATTGGCTGGGCTGGCAATTAGCGACTGACGAAGAACCTCTAGGTCTACACCGGCCTTAACCCCGACACTCAAAACCTCGGCGGTAGCAACGAGGTGTGAGAACCAAAGCTGGTTGATGGCAAGCTTGACTGCATAACCTGCGCCGGCCTTACCAACGTGGAGAATTCGTTTGGCATCGCCCATTGCCTCGAATACGTTTTTCATGTTGGCAAATTGCTCTGCGGTTCCGCCAGCAAAAATCTGAAGTTTCCCGTTTGCGGCACCAACGGACATCCCCGAGACCGGTGCATCCATGATGTTTAGGTTTCGGCCCTCGCTGGTTTTGCGCGCACGTTCCGTGACCTCAGGGATAGAGGTAGACATGTCAACCCAGAAGCCTTCGTCTTTGATGCCAGTGAGAATTCCGTTTTCACCCATTGCCACCATGTCGACGTGCTTTGGGGTCGGCAGCATAGTGATGACGACGTCACTCTTGGCAGCAACTTCAGCCGGGGTCGAAGCCCATTCGGCGCCGTTAGCAATTAGCGATTCAGCTGCCTCTTTGCGGACATCGTTTACGACCAGCTTGAAGCCGTTCAACTGAAGGTTCTTGGTCATACCCGAACCCATGTTGCCAAGACCGATGAAACCTACCGTGGTTGTTTCTTTGTTAAACATTTGCTGCTTTCTCGTTAGGAAATGTCCTTGGAACCAAGATTGATCCAAGTCGTTTTTAGTGCGGTGTATGAGTCCATTGCGTGCAGGGATCGATCACGTCCAAAGCCCGAAGACTTGAAGCCACCGAACGGGACGATGATGTCGGCAACATCGAAGGTGTTGACCCAAACGGTTCCCGCGCGAACTTCGCGTGCAACTTTGTGGGCTCGCGAAATATCCTTGGTCCAGACACTGGCCGCTAAACCGTATTCGGTGTCATTTGCCAATTGAATTGCCTCGGTAACCGTCTTAAAGGTGGTTACCGCAAGGACTGGTCCAAAAATCTCCTCTTGCCCGATTCGGCTAGAGTTTTTGACATTGTCCAGAATGGTGGGTTCCACGAAGTATCCGTTTTCAAGACCTGGTGCAGGGGTGAAACGAGAACCTCCCATGGTCACGGTTGTCTTTTCTTCCTTGGCTACTTCTAGATAACCGAGCACGCGCTCAAGTTGTTTTTCGCTAACAATTGCACTGACCTGGGTATCTGGATCAAGGGTGTCACCAAGCTTGAGGGATTTCGCAACACGAATGGTCGCCTCAAGTAATTTGTCGTGCACGCTCTCGTGAACCAGTAGGCGTGAACCTCCGTGGCAGGTCTGGCCCGCGTTGTAGAAAATTCCCCAGGCAACAGCCACGGCACAGGCTTCAATGT
>JBFYOM010000046.1:0-8238 GCA_041303805.1 Micrococcales bacterium | reverse complement strand
GCTTCCAGTGGTGGCGGGCAAACCAGAGGTTCCAATTTTTGAAACAGCCAAGAAGCGTTTCAATTCCTCGCGTCCACTATTCATAGGCGATCGAATCGACACCGACATTTTGGGAGCCAATCGAGCTGGCATGGACTCCGTCCTAGTGCTCACCGGTATCAGTAAGCCCAAGGAACTTCTAGCAACCAAAGAGGGTTCGCGCCCAACCTATGTAGTCGAAGATCTGAGGGAACTGAATGCTGCTTATCAGCAGCCCAAGGCAACCAAATACGGGTATTCGTTGAGAAAAGCCGAGGTCGAACTATTAGGAAACAAGATTCGAGTTACGGCAGGTGACCCAAAGAGCATCGACGCACTCAGGTGTGCCTGTGCTGTGATTTGGGGTAGTGACAAACCGATTCATGCGCTCGATGTTGAACCGGAACTTTACGAATAGGCTAGAAGCATAATGTCGAACGAAATTGTTGAAGCCGTGTCCGTTGAACTTGCACGTATCGCCGCGTTGCCAATTGAAGAGCAGCCGACCGCCTACTCGGTTTTACAGCAGAAACTTCAGCAAGTTCTCGACGGTAAACCGTGGTCAGAGTAGACATCGCTCTTGCTGAGGCTGGTTTAGCCAGATCTCGCAATCACGCAGCCACTCTGGTTCAGGCAAATCGGGTAACCATCAACGGGAGGGCGGCCAGAAAGCCGTCCCAAGAGGTTCCAGCCGAGGCTGTTCTCGAAGTCTCAGATGCGGTTGATTATGTATCGAGGGCCGGGCATAAATTAGCGCAAGCTTTGGATGAATTTGGCGCACTTGAGATCATTGGAAAACAAGCTTTAGACGTAGGCGCTTCCACTGGTGGCTTCACAGATGTTTTGCTAAGACGTGGGGCAAACCACGTGATTGCAATTGATGTTGGCCATGATCAAATCGTTCCAGAATTGCTAGGAAACCCCAGAGTTACCAGCATCGAAGGTTTCAACGCCAGAGAGTTGAGTTCGGAAAGTCTGAATGCCGCACTTGGGTTTAGCCACCCAAGGATCGAGCTGGTTGTGGCTGATCTGTCATTTATCTCACTAACTTTGGTTTTGGATTCAATCATGTCGGTGGCGCCTGAGGCAGACCTGGTTCTGTTGGTGAAGCCCCAGTTTGAAGCTGGAAAACATTCGCTAAATGCGCATGGAATCGTCGTGGATTACCGGTCTCGAGCCGAAGCGATTGAACAGGTTTCGCTTCATGGTGAAAAGCTCGGGCTAAAAATCGTTGATCTGGTTCGATCGCAACTGCCAGGGACTCATGGGAACATTGAGTATGTCCTGTGGATGAGCCCAAATCAGGGTGAATATCTATCACAATGGAGTGAGCGGATAGGAAATTTAGTTAGGGAGACCAAATGAGCGAGAAGCGATTTGTACTTATTGTCTCGCACACTCGTCGTGAGGATTCTCGAAATGCCGCGAACCTTGTCGCCCTGCAACTTCAAATGGCAAACATCATCCCGGTTTTCCCGTCGTTAGAACTGTCTGAATTGATCGAAGCTTCGACGGCTGCAGGGTCTTCATCGTTCTCCTTTGAGCACGCTGCCGTTTTAGGTAAAGACTGTGAACTTTCCGACCTCGAGTTAGTAATTGTGCTTGGTGGGGATGGCACAATTCTCAAGGCTGCCGAAATCGTTCGAGAGTCAGCCACTCCGCTGCTTGGAATCAACCTAGGGCACGTGGGATTTTTGGCCGAGAGCGAGCGCGATGGGCTTGAGGATGCGGTGAAGAGGGTCGTCGCCAAGGATTACCTCATCAAGGAACGTTTGACCCTGGATGTAAAAGTTTTTGTTGAGGGCGATGAAGTTTTTCGAACCTGGGCTCTCAATGAAGCAACCATCGAGAAAAGCGCGACCGAAAAGATGCTTGAAGTGGTGGTTGAAATCGACCGAAAGCCACTGACCAGCTTTGGCTGCGACGGGATAATTCTGGGCACTCCGACTGGGTCAACAGCCTATGCATTTTCAGCGGGCGGCCCAGTAGTTTGGCCTTCGGTGGAAGCTTTGACCTTAGTGCCTCTAAGTGCACACGCCTTGTTCGCTAGGCCTTTGGTTATTAGCCCTCGGGCAACGATTGCCGTCGAAGTTCTTCAGCGCAGCAATGGATCTGGAGTGCTCTGGGCGGATGGTCGCCGCACCTGGCACTTACCACCGGGTGCTCGAGTAGAAGCTAGAAAATCGGACATTCCAGTGCGGCTGGCCAGATTCCGCCAAGGCCCATTCAACGATCGTTTAGTCAAGAAGTTCTCTCTGCCGGTAGACGGCTGGAGAGGTCCGGAAAAGGGTAACTAAGTTGATTGAAGAAATCTCAATCCGCGATCTCGGGGTAATTGCCGATGCGAAGCTTCAGTTTGGGCCTGGGCTCACCGTCTTGACCGGCGAAACCGGCGCCGGAAAAACCATGGTGCTAACTGCGCTCGGGTTACTACTTGGGGAGAGGTCGGACACCTCCGCCATTCGTCAAGGACAGGATCAAACATTTGTTGAAGGTCGCTGGCTCATACCCGGCCACAAGGCGGCACTAGAAGCTGTTGCTGAGGTCGGCGGGGTAGCCGACGGAGGTGAGCTCATTGTCAATCGCACGGTTGCCCGAGACGGCAGATCTCGTGTTGCCATTGGTGGGGCATCGGTTCCAGTTAGTGTACTTGGATCGCTGGGCGAGCAATTAGTTGCCGTGCATGGGCAGTCAGACCAGATTCGCCTTAAGTCTCCCGTGGCACAGCGAAATGCACTTGACCAGTTCTCTGGAGTGGCAAAGTTACTGGGTAACTACCAAGCGGTTTTCGAAACCTGGAGATCGACCGAGAAAAGATTGATTGAGCTGCGTAATGCGGCGGCC
Organism: Micrococcales bacterium; assembly: GCA_041303805.1. Classification (GTDB taxonomy): domain Bacteria; phylum Actinomycetota; class Actinomycetes; order Actinomycetales; family Microbacteriaceae; genus Rhodoluna. Next base: position 5,376 of record JBFYOM010000046.1, on the reverse strand, counting down.
ACGAAAGAGGCTGAAGTGACAAGCCTCAGGGAGGCAATCGAGGAGCTTGATCGACTTCAACCTCAGGCTGGAGAAGATGTCACTCTTTCCGAGCAAGCACAGAAGCTCACTCACAGTGAAGAACTACGAATTGCAGCATCTGAGGCCCACGAGTACCTGTCGAGTGAAAATTTTGACTCAGCAGCTGACGCCATCGCACTGGTGGGCAAAGCGCGCCGAGTCTTAGAGACAGCGTCTGTTCACGACCCTGAACTGGGAAAGATCGCCGAAACTCTTCGTGAATTAGGCTTCCAGCTTGGCGAGAGCGCAGCTAGCCTCAGCGGCTATCTTGCTGCTAGTGAGGGTGGAGGTGCTGCCGAACTTGAAAGAATTCAAAACCGACGAGCCGAAATCACCTCAGCCATCCGAAAGTACGGACCAACCCTTGATGATGTAATCGCTTTTCACGATCAAGCTGGCCGACGTCTTCTCGAACTCGATTCCTCGGACGAGCACATTGAAGCCTTAGAGCTAGAAACTAAGGATTTATTCGCACAGGTTCAGGATTTGGCTGGTCAGGTTACTGCAGTGAGAAAGCACGCCGCCCTGCGCCTAGAGACGGCAGTCACCGAAGAGTTAAAGACTTTGGCCATGGGTGGGGCTACTTTGGTGGTTTCGGTTACCGAGTCGACCGACTATCAGCTTCACGGGGTTGACCAGGTTAGCATTCAGTTGGCGGCTTATCCGGGAGCGGAGCCTAGACCAATTGGCAAGGGGGCTTCTGGCGGAGAACTTTCGAGAATCATGCTCGCTATCGAAGTCGTCCTAGCTAGAACCGAGCAAGCTCTTACTTTCATCTTCGACGAAGTAGATGCCGGGGTTGGTGGAGCGGCAGCTATTGAGGTGGGCAAGCGACTCGCTCAGTTAGCCAAAGTTGCGCAGGTGATTGTGGTGACTCACCTAGGTCAGGTTGCCGCATTTGCAAACCGACATCTCAGAGTTCTTAAGACCGTTGGAGATCAGTACACGGCTTCAGACGTCGTCGCCCTCGACGGTGAGGCTCGCGTTGAAGAAATCGCCAGGATGCTAAGCGGCATGTCCGAAAGTGATACCGCTAGAGCGAGTGCCCGAGAGTTGCTCGAACGTGCCGGGGAATTCGTAAAAAGTTAATCTTTTTCTCGAGTTCTTCCGCAAGCCGTGGCTTCGTTCAAGCAGGAATCGGTAAACTGATATTCCATGGCAGACACTAATACCCATGGCAATGTAAGACACATTTTCGTCACCGGAGGTGTTGCGTCTTCGCTCGGCAAAGGCCTAACCGCCGCCAGTCTGGGTAATCTTCTAACTGCCAGAGGTCTGCGCGTGGTGATGCAGAAACTCGATCCATACCTAAATGTTGACCCGGGAACAATGAATCCTTTTCAGCACGGAGAAGTTTTTGTTACCGAAGACGGAGCCGAAACCGACCTCGACATCGGCCACTACGAACGCTTTTTAGACATCGAGCTGGCTCAATCGGCAAACGTTACAACCGGACAGGTTTACTCCCGCGTAATCGCTCGTGAGCGTGCTGGTGAGTATCTCGGCGACACTGTCCAGGTGATCCCTCACATCACCGACGAGATTCAACGTCGTATGCGACTTCAGGCCCACGAGTCTCCAGCTCCAGACGTAATCATCACCGAAATCGGTGGAACCGTTGGCGATATCGAATCGCAACCGTTTTTGGAAGCTGCTCGCCAATTGCGCCACTCGGTCGGGCGAGACAACGTGTTCTTCGTTCACGTCTCACTAGTTCCATACATTGGGCCTTCTGGCGAATTGAAGACCAAGCCAACCCAGCACTCGGTGGCAATGCTCAGAAGCATCGGTATTCAGCCGGACGCGATTGTTTGCCGAAGCGACCGGGAGTTGCCTTCGGGAATTCGCAAGAAGATTGCGCTGATGTGTGACGTTGACATTGAAGCGGTGATCAACGCAGCTGACGCCTCGAGCATCTACGACATCCCAACCGTTCTCAACAATCAAGGGCTAGACAGTTACATCTTGAAAAAGATTGGTCTTGTTGCAGGCGAAGTCGATTGGACTCGCTGGAACAGCGTCCTAGATGCAGTACACAACCCATCGCATGAGGTAAAGATCGCCCTGGTTGGAAAGTACATCGATCTGCCAGATGCGTATCTTTCGGTTACCGAAGCACTTCGTGCAGGCGCTTTCGCAAGCAAGGCGAAACTCAACATCAAGTGGGTAGCCTCGGATCTTTGTGAGACCGAAGAGGGCGCCAAGGCAAACCTTGCCGACGTTGATGGAATTTGCGTCCCCGGCGGTTTTGGAGTTCGCGGAATCGAAGGCAAGCTCGGTGCGCTTAAGTTTGCTCGCGAAAACCAGATTCCAACCCTAGGTCTCTGCCTTGGTTTGCAGTGCATGGTCATTGAATACGCCAGAAATAAAGCAGGCTTGGCTGGTGCTTCCTCTTCTGAGTTCGACGAAAACGCAAAGTATCCGGTTATTGCAACAATGGCCGAGCAGGTAGACATCCTGAAAGCTGGGGACTTGGGCGGCACCATGAGACTTGGCACCTATGACGCGAAATTGACCCCAGGTTCGATTGTCGCTTCTGTTTACGGAGGTACTGATGTCAACGAGCGTCATCGTCATCGGTACGAGGTAAACAACCAGTATCGCGATCAAATTGGTGAAGCCGGTCTCGTGTTCTCTGGAACTAGCCCAGACGGTCACTTGGTCGAATTCGTCGAACTACCTCGTGACGTTCACCCTTACTACGTAGCAACTCAAGCACACCCTGAATTCAAATCTCGCCCCACCAAAGCGCACCCGCTGTTCAAGGGGCTCATCGATGCCGCTCTGGTTCGGCAAGAGTCTTCTCGGTTGTTCGAAGTGGCTGATGCCTAAAGTCTTTCTTTCCCGCGGGCTCGTTGCTAGGTAAACCATGGCAATTCAGCGAGAGATCGATTCTTATCTGAGACACCTCACAATTGAACGAGGTCTTTCCAAAAACACCTTGGCGGCTTATGGCCGAGATCTGGCCAGATACGAGCAATTTCTCGTAGACCTGGACATCAATTCGCCACGAGGTATCACCAAGCAAAACATTGCAGATTTCGGTGAACAACTCGTCTCAAAATATGGTCTAACCGCTTCTTCTGTAGCCCGTGTTTTATCAGGGGTTAGAGGCTTGCATAGATTTTGGTTGTTTGAGGCGATTACCGAAAATGATGTTTCTGCAACCGTTAGACCTCCAACACCGGCCAGGCGATTACCGAAGGCTATCTCTCTAGCAGATGTCGAGAAACTCCTTCAGGCTTCCGGCCCAGAGGCTTCCGACTACGAAGGACTAGCGGCGGCCCCGATTAGAGTGCGCGATCGCGCGCTGCTTGAACTCCTCTACGCCACCGGAGCTCGAGTAAGTGAGGTGGCGAATTTGGACCTAGATGATCTACTCGACCCGACCCTGCTCAGGCTTTTTGGAAAAGGCGGGAAAGAGAGAATCGTTCCAGTGGGGTCATACGCTCAACGGGCACTCGAGCGCTATTTGGTTCGGGTGCGACCAGGCTTAGCAGCAGCCGGACGAGGCACCCCGGCGGTTTTCCTGAATCAAAGGGGAGGGCGGTTGTCGCGGCAAAGTGCTTGGCAGATAATCAGCGATGCCGCCGATGCCGCCGACTTACAGGGCAATATTTCTCCGCATACTTTGCGGCACTCTTTCGCAACGCATCTACTCGAAGGCGGCGCCGATGTTCGAGTGGTCCAGGAGCTGCTCGGGCACTCTTCCGTGGCTACAACGCAGATTTACACCCTGATTACCGTAGACGCCCTCCGAGAGATGTATTCGACGGCACATCCACGCGCTCGGCGGTAGGCTAGAGGGTAGATTAAGCCCAGAAAGGGGGACCGAATGGCAACTCCAAAGTCAACCGACAGCAGATTTCCTACCCCAAAACCTTTGACCAGCCACGGTCCTGCCCGCATCATTGCGATGTGCAACCAAAAGGGTGGGGTCGGTAAGACCACCACTTCGATCAACCTCGGCGCGTCCTTAGCAGAATACGGTCGCAAGGTTCTACTGGTCGACTTCGATCCACAGGGAGCGCTTTCGGCCGGACTCGGAATCGTTGCTCACGACGGCATCACGATTTTCAACCTCATGCAAGACGAAGATTTGAACCCGCGCGATGCGATTCGCAAAACGGCCATGCCCAATCTCGACGTGATTGCAGCCAATATCGACCTGTCCGCCGCAGAGATGAACTTGGTAAACGAATATGACCGCGAAAAAATTCTGAAGCGAATCCTTCGTAAAATTTCCGATGACTACGACGTCGTGATTATCGACTGTCAACCCTCACTCGGTCTGTTGACGGTGAACGCTCTAACCGCGGCTCACGGGGTTATGATTCCACTGGCTTGCGAGTTTTTTGCCCTTCGCGGTGTTGCCATTCTCGAAGGAATCATTAAGAAGGTTCAGGCAAGACTCAACGAGACTCTGGTACTAGACGGGGTCTTGGCCACCATGTATGACTCACGCACTCACCACTCTCGTGAGGTCATGCAAATGCTTCACGACAAGTTCGGGGACGATGTTTTCAAAAGCGTTATTGCCAGGACCGTGAAATTCCCGGATGCAACTCGGGTTTCCGAACCAATCAACAGTTACGCGCCAAGCTCGGAAGCAGCCGAAGCGTATCGAACAGTGGCCAGAGAGCTAATCTCTCGTGGCGGCGCCCCTTAAAGACCAGCTGACCGAAACTAAGGGCGGTTTTGCGGTCAGCCTCGGCAATTTTGATGGTCCGTTCGATTTACTTCTGAGCCTGATTTCGAAGCACGAAGTAGACATTACCGAGGTTTCTCTCTCGAAAGTCACCGACGAATTCATTCAGTATTTGAAGCAACTTGATTCCGACGAAGAGCTTGATCAAGCTTCCGAGTTCATCGTTATTGCCGCGACCCTCCTGGACCTGAAGATTGCTGGATTGTTACCTAAGGGTGAAGTGGTGGACGCCGAGGATGTAGCCCTTTTAGAGGCAAGAGACCTTCTTTTCGCGAGACTGCTCCAATACAAGGCCTTCAAGGAAATCGCGTCTTGGTTCAACAATGCGTTCAATTTGGAAGGTTCTCGTCTACCTCGCGATGTGCGCATTGAGGAGCGATTCCGCGACCAAAAGCCAGAGTTAGTTTGGACTATTGCTCTTCGCGAGTTCGCTCAATTGGCGGAAGAAACTCTAACCCCGAAGGAAATTCCGTCGGTCGGTCTGACTCACCTTCACGCGTCTAGAGTGAGTATCCGAGAGCAGGCGGCTGCGGTGGTCCAAATCCTTAGAGCGCAGAAAACCTCATCATTCTTCGAACTAATTCGAGAGGTTAAAGACCGCGCTATTG
>JBFYOM010000045.1:0-8339 GCA_041303805.1 Micrococcales bacterium | reverse complement strand
TTCTGCAGAATCCGGGCTTTCGCAAGCAGCACAAGGGAGTAGATGAATCAGGTCTTCTTCGAAATCAACTGCAGTTGGGCTTTCCGAAAGCCAGTCTTTCGAAGCCTCCACCAGCGATTTCAAAGTGGTTGCACCCTCTAGTTCAACCAAATCTCCGTAAGGGTCGTGGGCATTACAAAACTCGTCTTCTTGGTAGTTGGTCACGTAGGTTGTCATGGAGTCGCCGGTGTAAACCCAGCACTTGCCCACCAGGGCCAGCAAATCTTGGCGCCCGACCAAAAACTTGATGGCCTCCTGAACCTGCACTCCAGCGACAATGCCAGCGGTGGTGGAGTTGGTGGGGGTTTTCCCAGACAGCATCTCTTCTGGCGCCAGCAGGGCGCACGAGCGGCGATGGCTCATGATTTTGTAGTCGGCTTCGCTCAGTGTGCATTCGTAGCAAGGCCCGTCTGGCCCAAACGTCCTAACAACTCCGCGCAGACCCTCGATCGCGGCGTCAATCCAAAAGCCACCAAGCTTTCGAACCGCTTGGTTTACCCAGGCGCGGGCTTCTCGATTGTCTAATGCGCCAATCACAATGTCGAACTCTCTGAGCCCCGCAATACCTAGACGCTGCACGGGAAAGCTGTACGAATGAGTTGAAATCTCAGGATTTAATTCGCTAGCTTTAGCGGCGAGTACTTCCGCTTTGTTCCTACCTTCGTCGTCCTCGCGGAAAAACACACAGCGAGCAAGGTTTGAATGCTCAATTGTGTCCATGTCGATTACGGTTATTGAGCCAACTCCCACCAAAGCAAGGTTCTTGACCACTTCATTGCCAATTGCCCCAGCGCCAACGACGAGCACTTTACTATCGCGAAGCTTCTGTTGATCCCACCAGGTGATCAACTCTTGGCGATGGTAACGAGACTCCGTTAGGTCGAGCTTTTTCAAAATTACCCAGCGACGATTTCAGGAACTAGTCGTAGGGTGTCTCCGGCCTTTACACCACTGCCCGAGAGAGTAGAGTCGTCACGAAGCTGAGTCTGAGTCTCTGCGTGGTGGAAGCGGTAAGACATTGGCTGACCATCTGGGCCGGCCAGCGGGAGCTTCATGGCCTGAACCAAGGCTGCTAGCACTCGAATGATCGGCTGGTCGTCTGGCATCTCAACCAAATCTCTTTTACTGCCGGTTGCATCGGTGATTGTTACTTGAATGTCTGCCATTTTCTATCCTCTTTGAATTGAGCTGTTGTTGATTTGCTTGGAACGTTCCCTGAATCTAACTTCGGTGCCACCCAAAACAATCAGAGAGCCTTCCTTTAGTCGGTGTTCAAAGGCGCTCACGCCATCGACGCTAATGGCTACGCCAGGAGCGGCCGACGAAATAGTTACGTTGTTGCCGAACTTCTTGATCAGGGCGGCAATTGGAGGAATTGCGTTGTCCTTGATCAGGGTGATGTTAGCCGAAGGCGAAGAACCGATAGTAATGCTGTTTTGGTAAAGGATGAACTGCTTACCAGCCATTCCGCCCTTGACGATTTCTAGCCAGCTGGACTTAGTTACCTGCTCTAGGAGTGAAACTGCCAAACCGACCGCACCTCCGGTGATTACAAGCCCGCTGATCTGAGCCACAGCCTCACCCTGGAAGTAGTCAAACAGGAATCCACCGATGAATCCACCGACGAGACCGCCGGCTGCGGTAATGAGCACGCGCTTGATTGATAGTGCGGTGATACCCACAGCAATACCGGCAGCCAAACCAAGTAGCGCCCAGGCTAATCCGCGGGGCATGTGCATTAGGCCCAAGAGGGTGGCTACTGCTTGCGTCTCGTTCGTTACTTCACCAGAAGCGATCCTTTCTTGAATTTCCGTGTAGATGCCTTTCACGGCACCGGAGTAGTAGTTGCTAGCAATGTAACCAAGACCGAAGGATGTTACCAGCGCCACCGGGATAGCAATTAGTAGGTAGCGACCTAGCTTCTGAATACTGCGAGAAAGTCCAGCGTCGGCAGCAACCAAAAACAATGCCACAACCACGCTCAGGCTTACCGAGACAGCAAGGTCTGCAGAAGTAGCAGTTGTGTCATCTTTGAACAAATCCGTTAGCGGTTGCCATAGAGCCCAGGTTGCAAGACCGGAGAGCAGACCAGCTCCGGTAAGAACTCCGATGGTTAGCAGGCCGTCCTTGTTTCCGGCTTCGGTTCCAACGTTGCGAACCAGTACGATCTCTTTGGCACGCTTGATGTGATCAACGGTGTTGGTCACCTCGGCACGCTGAAGGTCTTCTGCCTTGATAACGAATTTCGGCTTCTGTTCAGCCATGTTTTATCCCTCTTCGCTTGTGGTATTAATGCGGATGGTTGGTGCAGCTGACTTTGAATAAAGGTCGATGCGGCCGACCGGTAAGTTTGCCCTCTGTTCGACAGCCCAGTCGGCGGCGATGGCATTTAGGGGAGAAAGAATGTTGTACTTCTGCCACTGCAGCATTTCGCCCACTTCGAGAATTATGTCTACTAGCGACTGAGCTGGGCTCCAGAAGTCGGCGATGCAGACATACTCGCCAAAGTTCGGGTGAAAAACCATCTCGGTTGCAACAGCACGAGGTTTTTCCTTGGGGTAGTTTGAAGGTAATTGAAAGTCCACCACGGTTTGTTGGACAATAATTGGCCGGTTCATCTGATCAAGGCGTAGGGAAGGCATTCGGTAGGTGATTCGGTATTGCTCTGGAGGCATTGCACCTACCGGTTCAATTGAAATGTTCGGGTGCCCGTCGAAACGAAGTCTGAGCGCTTCGTACTCGCTTTCCAAACGACGAACTCTGGGACTAACCATTGAAACCACCTTGGAACTTTCGCATGTCTGGATTTTCGGAGCAACCGTAGGCTACACAGCCCTCAAATTCGACCCAGCAGTCTTTGTGCATGAAAGTTTCGCAGGCCGGGCATCTTGGACCAAACTCGCGATTGACCGGACCGGTGCAGAATCCGCAGTTCGCTGGCGCCTCTACCTGGATGGATTCCGTAATCGGCAATGCAGCATCAATGACGGTCGGCACGGGCGGCACATCTAATTCGACAGGAGGCGGAGGAGGTGCCGTTTCCTGAGCAGTCTCTTCCGAAAGTTCCACAGTTTCGATAACCGGAGGGACAGATGCTTCAACCAGCGAAAGATTTAGGTAGTGGCCACTTTCTTCGGTTCCGATTCGGATTTTCAAGTCGGAATCGATGAGAAGTTCTTGAATTTCTTTACCGTTGTGAAACGAGCCGTTGCCACTGTTTTGGTCCACGAAAACCCAAGCGTTTCTGGTCGTATCGAATTTCAGTTCAGCGTGCAGGCGAGACACCGTTCGGTCGTCGATGAAAATCGCGCAGTCCATCGACCTACCGACGGTAATCACGGAATTTGGCGCGAAGGTTTTACTAAACCCGTTGAATTGCACTAATAAATCGGCCATAACTCCCCCAAAAATTTCTGTATCTGCATAAACTCTAACGCCATTTCAGGTCATCTGAGCATTTGAGCAAAGCTTCACAAAGAACCGGAGTTCCTTGGGCGTAAGCGATGTTGTCGGATTCGTCCTTGAGCTCAATCCAAGAGTTTGTCCCGACAACCTCGCCCCTCGCGTTAACTAGAGGACCACCGCTATTTCCATAGTTCACGGCGGCATCCGTAACCACAGTTGTGTCGTAAACATTTGTTACGTGACCGAAAGTCACATTACCCCTAAGTAGCTTCTCTGAGGTCAGCCAAGAGCCAGGGCTACCGACTGCCATGACCCACTGACCAATCTCCGGGGTCACTCCGGCGGGAGGGAGCGTGACCACTTCAACATCGGTGACGATGATTGCGATGTCGAACTCGTCCCCGTTGCTTTGCCAAATATAGCCATCGTGACGGGTCTGGCTGTCTCCGATCGAAAATTCGACTTCTCTGGTATTAAGACAGTCACTAATCACATGGTCGTTGGTGACGATTTCGTAAGGGAGGTCGTCATCGTCGGTGGATTCTTCGCTATCGGCGAGATCGATCCCCCAACCACTGCCACTGCCATCGCCGCAGTAAATCGTGACCGTAGCCTCTCGAACTTTTTCAACGAGCGACGGCAGGTCCTCTGGTGGGGAGAATAGATTGTTTGACGCAAGAATCTTTTCTTGCTGTGTTCTCATGTTCATGCCATTGAACACCGAAACGGACAAAGCAATTAGCGATAGCACCAAGGCGAAAGATCCGAAAACCACTGGTAAAGGATTTCTGCGCGGGGGCACGAAAACCTGGGGTGTCTCAGGTTCGACTTCCACCTTCAACACCTGTTCGCTGCTGATAAGCCGGACGTTTATTTGGTCGTCTTTGTTATCTTCCCCAAGAGTCATTTTTATAGCCTAGCGAACTCAATCTTCTTCGCATCCATGATTTGCCTGATGCGCGCGACAGACGATTTCCCCATCCCGTGAAGCTCTGTCAATTGGGTAAGACTAATTCTCCTCAGGTCGGAAACTCTGTAAAGCTTGGCTTCCACGAGCGCGCGTCTGGCCGGTGCGCTCAGGCCAATCTTGAGCCATTCACGTTCAAGCACTTCATCTTCTGATCTGGCGGGCATAGTGCCAGTGTATTCGCGGTTTTGGTTAGCATTGATAAGTGCGCAAAACGCGATGCTCCAGGTTCATGGGCCGCGTAGAAAGAATCGAATGACTAAGCAGTTACGGGTAGCAATCGTTGGCGCAGGGCCAGCCGGAATCTATGCCGGAAACATTTTGGCCTCAAAATACCCTGACGTGGAGATAGATCTGTTCGACTCGCTCCCAGCCCCTTATGGATTAATTCGCTATGGAGTAGCTCCCGACCACCCTCGCATCAAGGGCATCGTGAACTCGCTTCACGAGATGCTCGATGGGGGCGCCATCCGTTTTTACGGAAACGTCACTTTTGGTCAGGACCTCCTGCTCGAGGATATCCGCGAGCACTACCATGCTGTGATTTTTGCGACCGGGGCGATCAAGGACGCCAGTCTGAACATTCCAGGAGTGGAACTAGATGGCTCGTACGGTGCTGCCGACTTCGTAGCCTGGTACGACGGCCACCCAGACTTTCCACGCACTTGGCCGTTGAACGCCAAGCAGGTGGCCGTTTTAGGAAACGGAAATGTCGCACTGGATGTCGCTCGAGTTTTGGCCAAGCAGGCCGACGACATGCTCAGCACCGACATCCCTGCCAATGTCTATAACGACCTCAAGGCTTCACCGGTAACCGACGTTCACGTCTTCGGTCGCCGAGGTCCAGCGCAAATCAAATTCACCCCAATCGAGCTGCGCGAACTCGGAGAGATCGACGACGTCGACATCGTCCTCTACGAAGAAGATTTTCCGGATGGATGGTTCAACGAGGACGCCGAGGGGGTCACGAACCAACACAAGGTCATGGCCAGAATCATCGAAGGTTGGCGAACCGAAGAACCCAAGGGTGCCAGCCGACGACTTCACCTGCACTTCTTTTCGAGCCCGGTCGAGATTCTCGGCAATGGCAAAGTGGAGGGCATCAAGTTTGAGCGCACAGCGCTGAACGACGACGGCTCTTCGGTTCGCGGAACCGGCCGGTTTGTTGAATTCCCGGTCCAAGCGGTTTACCGTGCCATCGGTTACTTCGGTTCCGAGCTGCCCGAAGTGCCGTTCGATGAAAAATACGGAGTCATTCGGAACAACGGCGGACGGGTGATTAGCGAATCCGGTGACCAGCTTCCAGGTCTGTATGCGACCGGTTGGATCAAACGTGGTCCGGTTGGTTTGATTGGTCACACCAAGTCCGATGCCACCGAGACCATTGAGAACCTGCTAGCGGACGTAGAAAGTTTGGTCGAGCCAAAGACTCCTGATTCCAAGGCGCTTTTGGCAAAACTCGAAGCTCGCGGAGTCGAGTTCACCGATTGGTCGGGCTGGCTTCGCCTGAACGCTCATGAGCTTTCGCTAGGGGCTACCGATACTTCACCGATCGAACGTGAGCGCGTGAAAGTAGTTGACCGAGACGAGCAGGTTTCGATCTCGAGAGAATCTAACTAAGGCTTCGCTTCACCTTGGCCATCGGCCAACCCTTGTAAAGCTCATCTACAAGCTTGTCTAGGTAGCGCAGTTTTTGCATCAGAGGGTCTTCAATCTCCTGAACCCGAACCCCACAGATTACTCCGGTGATTTCACTGGCCTTGGCGTTAATTTTGGCGGCGTCGTAAAAATCTCGGAAATTGGTTTTAGCGTCTAGGTGCTTTTTCAACTGAACCTGGTCGTAGCCAGTAAGCCACTCGATTATCTCGTCCAGCTCAGCCTGGGTTCGGTCTTTTCGCTCCAACTTTTTGATGTAAAGCTCGTATACATCCGCAAAGGGAATCCCATAGATTCGATGGGTCATACCGTGACCAATACTTTTTCGTAGCCTCGAAGCACAAAACCAGGACGACGGATTGGCTCGCTAACTAACTTTAGGTTCGGGTATTTCTTCATTAGAGCTGGCAGCGAAGTGGTCATTTCCATACGGGCAAGCGGTGCGCCGATGCAGAAGTGGATACCTGCCCCGAAACCGATTTGCGGGTTGGGGTCTCGGGTTAGGTCCATTTCGGTTGGGTTTTGAAAAACCGACTCGTCGCGATTTGCGGAACCAAGCAGCGAAGCGATCTTTTGACCCTCCTTGACGAGCACCCCGCCAATCTCAACATCGGCGGTTGCGGTTCGCTCAAACAGGTGAAGAGGGGCATCGAAACGAATGAATTCGTCCACTGCGGTTTCCGCCAATTCAAAGGGCTTTTCTGCCAACAGCTTGTGTTGGCTTGGGCGCTCAATCATGGCAACGAAACCATTACCGAAACCATTCACGCTAGCTTCGTGTCCCGCATTCAGAAGAAGAACACACGTAGCAATTAGTTCCTGAGCGTTAAGCTTTTGGCCGTCTTCCTCGACCGCAGCTAGGTCGCTAATCAGGTCGGTGCCAGGCTTACGCTTGCGCTCTTCCATTAGCGCACGAACGTATTCGGCAAACTCGTGACTGGCAACCTGGGCCGCAAGCTCGTCTTCTGGAGTCCGGCTGACTTCGTACATCTTCACGATTGCTTGCGACCAAGGGCGAAGTAGGTGCTCATCTTCGTCTGGGAAGCCCAGCAGCGCGGCAATTACTTTTACCGGAAGCGGCTCAGCGAAGTCGGCGATCACATCGAACTGGCCGGTCTCGGCAAGTTTGGTCTCGATGTCTTTCAGCAGGGCGGTGGTGAGCCGTTCAACGTCTGGCCGTAGGCTCTCGATCTTGTTCTTATTGAAGGCTTTGACCAGTAGCGAGCGAAGCCTGGTGTGCTTCGGAGGTTCGCTGTCGAGAAGGCTGTCGCTGTGGAGCCAGTTGAATTCGTTCCAATCCTCGTCAGGCTGTCTTGGTTGAAAAATTCGTCCAAGCGATCGGTTTCTCAGGACGGCGTTGGCATCCTGGTAGGTCGCGGCCAGGAACATTCCCGATGGTTCGTGCCAGACTGGCTGCCCAGCCTTCCTGAGCTCGGCCAAGGCCGGATAAGGGTTTTCAAGGAAGTCTGCGTTCTGAAAATCAACCATTATTTCAGACTACTCCTGACGGTAAGCGCTAGGTGCGCCGATTCATGCGGGCAACAAGTTTTTTGCCAACGAACTGCAGTGGACGCTCGAAGATCCAGTTGACGAGAATCGCAATTAAGAACGAGATTGCAGCAACGACAAAAATCTTGGTTACAAGGTACTCGGTCCACTCCGGCCCCGCCTGTTCGCGACCCATAGGCCTTGCCACGTGGTTGTCATAGGCTAGCGAGACCACTACGTGGAAGGCGTAAATGCCGAAGGACATCTTTCCTAAGAAAGCCAGAACCTTTCCGAATAGCTTCTTCGGATCAAGGTTGAACTGGGATGCTTGAAGAACAACTAGGGCAAAAACCGGACCAGCTATGTAGGTGGTCCAGTAAACCTGCACACCTTGAAGTTCGTGGTGAGATGCAAAGAGTGCGACAGCGAGAACAAGCGATGCTAAAAACAGCCAAACATTTCTGAACCTGGCCAGAACCGCTAGGTTTCTTCTGAGCAATAGGCCAAGACCCATGCCCAGAACTGCTCGGCCAAGAGCTTCCCATTCTCGAATCGGACCACTACCCAAGTTGCGTGAATTACCGATGAACTCCTGGTCGGTATTCATTCCATACCAAAGGGCTGCGTATCCAAGAATTACCCCCAGCCAAATTCCTAGGTTTTTGAAAGCGGTCAGCGGAGTAAAGGCGAGGTTGGCAAACCATTCGGCCGATAGTGACCACATTGGCCAGTTCATGGCTATCGTTGCCGAGAACCAAATTTGAAGTAGCAAGACCGATTGAAT
>JBFYOM010000044.1:0-8767 GCA_041303805.1 Micrococcales bacterium | reverse complement strand
GCAGGCTAGTTTCAGAAAAGGCTTTGCGGCTCCCGAGAGCAAGTTGATTCTGCTCACCGAAGCCGACTACTACGGGAAGAACTCAACTTATGTGAGCCCGAAAGCCCGCAAACTGGCGGCACGTCGTGGGGCTGCGGTTGACCCACTTACGTTGAAACGCGGCGACTACGTGGTTCACGAAATCCACGGAATCGGCCGCTTCCTTGAATTGGTTTCACGCAAGAGTGGGGTTGGAAGCAACCAGCACGAGCGTGAGTATTTGTTGGTTGAATACGCGCCGTCAAAGCGCGGTCAATCGAATGACACGATTTATGTGCCAACCGACCACCTCGACCTTCTCACCCGTTACGTCGGAGGAGAAGCGCCGGTGCTCTCTCGTATGGGCGGTTCCGATTGGGCCAATCAAAAGGGTCGTGCTCGCAAGGCCGTTCGAAAGATCGCCATCGACCTTGTGAAACTCTATTCAGCGCGCATGAGCGCCAAGGGCTATGCATTTGGCCCAGATACGGCTTGGCAGCGTGAGATGGAAGAGGCCTTCCCATACGTTGAAACTCAGGATCAGTTAAACACCATCGACGAGGTCAAACGCGACATGGAGCGCACGGTTCCAATGGATCGACTCCTCGCCGGAGACGTTGGTTACGGGAAAACTGAGGTGGCCATCAGAGCGGCCTTCAAAGCCATCCAAGACGGCAAGCAGGTTGCCATGTTGGTTCCAACGACTCTTCTAGTTCGCCAGCACACCGACACCATCGAAGGCCGCTTCGAAGGTTTCCCGATGACCGTTCGCAGCCTGTCCCGTTTCCAAACCGACAAAGAGGTTAGGGAAACCATTCAGGGGCTAGCCGACGGAACCGTTGACATGGTGGTTGGAACACACCGACTGCTTTCAGGGAACGTGAAGTTCCGCAATCTCGGCCTCATCATTGTCGACGAAGAGCAGCGTTTCGGAGTTGAGCATAAAGAGAAACTCAAGGAACTTAAAGCCGACGTCGACGTGCTTTCCATGTCGGCCACCCCGATTCCGCGAACTTTGGAAATGGCAGTGACCGGCATTCGAGAAATGTCGACCCTCGCCACGCCACCCGAAGACCGTCACCCGATTCTCACCTTCGTTGGCGCCTACTCGGAAAAGCAGGTTGCAGCTGCAATCCATCGAGAGTTGCTGCGTGAAGGGCAAGTCTTCTTCGTTCACAACCGAGTCGAAAGCATCGACCTTGTTGCCAAACGCATTCGCGAACTCGTGCCCGAGGCCCGCATCGCTGTGGCCCACGGACAAATGGGGGAGAACGCCCTCGAGCAGGTCGTCGTTGATTTCTGGGAACGCAAGTTCGACGTCCTAGTTTCAACCACCATCATTGAAACCGGCATCGACATCCCGAATGCCAACACACTGATTGTGGACCGAGCTGAGAACTTTGGCCTAAGCCAACTTCACCAAATCCGAGGACGTGTCGGCCGAAGCCGGGAACGCGCCTACGCCTACTTCTTCTATGACCCGAGCAAGCCGCTTAGTGAAACCGCTCACGACCGCCTTGCCACCATCGCCACGAACAATGAACTCGGTTCAGGTATGCAGGTGGCCCTAAAAGACCTTGAAATTCGCGGTGCTGGAAACCTGCTTGGTGGAGAACAGTCGGGCCACATTGCCGGAGTCGGCTTCGATCTCTACCTCCGCATGATTGGTGAAGCGGTTTCCGACTTCAAGGGAATCAAGATCGAGACCCCGGCCGAACTTAAACTAGAACTTCCTATCGACGCTCACATCCCTGCCACCTACGTGGATTCCGAGCGACTCCGCCTTGAGGCATATCACAAACTTTCCGCCGCCAGCAATTCAACCAACACCAGGGCTGACCTGGATCGAATCAAGGCGGAACTGGAAGACCGATATGGTTCCGCACCGCAATCGGTTGTTAATCTGATCGACGTCACCGAACTTCGTCAGGTGGCTAACCGAATGGGCTTCAGGGACGTTCTAATGATTAGCCAAACCGCCCGAATTGCCCCGGTCGATTTCGACGAAGCAACCCAAATCGCTTTCTCAAGAATCTATCCAGGCTCTCGCTATCTCGCGACCGCCCGAGTCCTCAACGTTCCAACCCCCAAAGACCAGAACGGTGAACCGCTAAAAGACCGAGAAATGATCGACTGGGCCTGGACACTGCTCGAACAACTAAACCGCTCCAACAGCTCCGCCTAAATAAAGATTGTTAGCCTAAACCTATGACCCAAACCAAACTTCGCACCGGACTTATCTTGCTCATCGGTGCACTCGGGGTCTTACAACCGTTCTCGCTAGATCCTTACCTAGCCAACATTGATTTCATTGCGGCTGACCTAAAGGTCGGCACCACTCTAATCGCTCAGAACCTAACAGCTCTTACTTTGGGCATTGCCGTTGGTTCGGTCGTTGCCGGACCGATGAGCGATGCCATCGGCCGACGCCGACCAGTTCTGATGGCTCTTACTGGTTACATCTTGGCGGCAATTTTGGCGTCAACCGCAACTTCGGTTGAGATTTTCTTCACCGGTCGCATCTTTCAAGGTTTCTTCGCTGCCTGCGCCGCGGTGGTTGCCAACGCAATGCTGAGAGACCTCTATGAAGGCCTCCTACTTATCAAAGCAATGGGTCGCTCCATGTTGCTAATGGGTTCCTCGTGGTTCCTTGGGCCAATCTTTGGCTCTTACCTTCAAAGCTTCACTGACTGGCGAGGCCTCGGCTACATCTTGGCGGGCTTGGCAGCATTCCTTCTGGTTCTGATTTTCTTCAAACTGCCAGACACCATGAGTCTTGAAGACAGAACTAAATCAACTGCCAAAGAGGTAGCAACCAGATTCCTTCACCTTCTTAAAGACCGCGTCTTCCTAGGTTTGGTCTTCATCCAAAGCACCATCAGCATTTCCCTCTTTGCATATTTGAGTGTTTCCCCGTTTGTCTACGGAGGTGCCTATAACGTGGCTCCAGCCGAAGTGGGAATCTTCCTTTCAATTAACTCGGTAGGCGCCTACATCGGAAGTCAAATCGGTGCACGGCTCAGCCAACTCATCAAGCCTCAATACGCACTTCTAATTTCACTAGCAATTGGCTCGGCAGCCGGCCTCGGCCTCGTTTTCACCGCCACGATGAACCTCGGATTCATTGCTTTCAGCTCATTCCTTGCCATCTTCACTCTGGGATTCGGAATCTCAGCAACACCAGTTCTCGGCTTGGCTATGGCTTCTCACCCGCAGGAGGCTGGCACAGCCGCCGCAGTCGTCTTAGTTGCCGGAACCATCGCCACAACCATCGCTGGCGCCTACTATGCAATCCTGGACAAAACCTCGGCAATCGGCATCGGCGCTACCCAATTCGCTTTCATGGCGATAGGGATAATCATCTTGTTCACAGTTGTCAGACCCAAACAGTTGGAGATCATGAAGTGAGTAACCTCGACGACCTAATTGCAACCGCCCACAAACTCCGTGCTCCTGGCGGCTGCCCATGGGATGCCGAGCAATCCCACGACTCCTTGCTCACCTACCTAATCGAAGAGACCTACGAACTCATCGACGCCGTTCAAAGTAAAGATCCGAAAGCTATAAAAGAAGAACTGGGCGACGTTCTCTATAACGTTCTCTTTCACGCCGACATCGCCGAAGCTAACGGACAATTCAACATCCAAGACGTCGCCAAATACATGGAAGACAAAATGAAGTCCCGCCACCCTCACGTCTTCGGTAACGAAGAAGAGATGAAGGAGTTCGCCGCCGAAACCGGCGAAGACGTAATGAAATCTTGGGAAAACCACAAAAAGAAGGAAAAGCCCGAACGCGAATCCGTGCTCGACGGTGTTCCAACTGCCATGCCATCACTTGCCCTCGCAAACAAGGTGATCGGCAAAGCAGAAAAGCTCGGCGTCCTCGAAAAAGGCCAAAGCCCAATCAACGTTGAAACCGAAGACGAACTCGGAGCACTTCTACTTGCAATCGTCTCAGCCGCCAGAGTAAAAGGCATCGACCCCGAACTAGCCCTAAGAAAAGCAACCACCGACCTCATGAGCGACATCCGCAAGTTTGAAGTTCTAGAGGCTTCGGATGCTGGAGTTATCGCCGAAGAGCTCTAGCCTCTGGCAAACTTGAGCCATGGCTAATCCTGTAAACCCTCCTCGCGGAATGCGCGACTTCCTTCCTGAAGAGAAGCGTTCTCGTGATTTGGTGTTGTCGAAGATTAGAGACACCTACTCGGCTCGTGGTTACCAAGAGATTGAAACCCCGGCTCTTGAGGATATTGCCAAGCTGACTTCTGGTCAGGGCGGGGACAACGAGAAGCTTGCATTCCGCGTGATGAAGCGCGGAGCTGAACTCGATGAGGCATTGGCTTCGTCGGGGGAGTTATCCGACTTGGGTTTGCGCTATGACCTAACGGTTCCTTTGACTCGTTATTACGCCACTAACCGAAACTCGCTGCCGTCCGTTTTCAAGGCGATTCAGACCGGTCCGGTTTGGAGAGCCGAGCGCCCGCAGAAGGGTCGCTATCGTCAGTTTGTCCAGAGTGACATTGACATCATCGGTGATGGTTCCGTTCTGGCGGAGATTGATCTGTTGACTTCGTCTTTGGCAGCATTGGACGCTCTTGGTCTTTCGGATGCTGTTATTCGAGTGAACCACCGCTCTTTGCTGGTTTCACTTTTGACGTCGTTGGGCGTGAAGGATTCTGACCACGGCTCCGCCATGATCTCAATCGACAAGTTGGACAAGATTGGTGCTGACGGGGTTGCTGCTGAACTTGAGGAACGTTTCGGCGTTGGCACTGCTTTTACTGCTTGGATTTCATCGCTTGATGTTTCGGTGATTCCGGCTGAACTTTCGGAAATCTTCTCGGTGGTTGGTTCGGTTCGTTTGAAGTATGACCCAACCCTGGTTCGTGGCATGGGTTACTACACCGGCCCAATCTTTGAGATTGAGCACCCAGGTTCTGGTTCGTCGATTGGCGGTGGCGGGCGCTACGACGGAATGGTTGGAAAGTGGCTTGGGCAGGATGTTCCTGCCGTTGGTATTTCGCTTGGCTTCGAGCGAGTAATGGATTTGGTTTCCCCTTCGTTCCTCGAGGGATCGGCAGAGTCCGTCGTCCTAGTTCTTGAAGGGGATGTCTTAGCGAGGGCTGTTGAGGCTCGCGATTCCTTGATAGCTAAGGGTTATCGAGTTCGCTTGGAAAGCCGCCCGAAGAAGTTGAACACCTTGCTGGAATCGATGGCTGCCAATGGGTTCACACACTTCGCTGTGTTGGATGAAACCACGGCGGAGATTGAGCTACGCCCAATCGTTTAATTCGCTTCCCCTGAGTAAACTAGAGGCAATACAACGGTGTGTTTGGGCGGATTGACGCCACTGTTGATAACCCACAAAATTAGGAGAAACCTTGTCGAAGATTGATGTTGTAGGAGCTCGCGAGATCCTGGATTCACGCGGAAACCCAACCATCGAAGTTGAGGTGTTGCTAGAAGATGACGCCTTTGGTCGCGCTGATGTTCCTTCAGGTGCTTCGACTGGTGCTTTTGAGGCTCATGAGTCTCGCGATGGCGACAAGGGTCGTTACATGGGCAAAGGTGTTCTAAACGCCGTCAATGCAGTTCTAGACGAGGTAAACGACGCAATCGAAGGAATCGATGCAGCCGACCAACGGGCTGTTGACGAAGCATTGATCAAACTTGACGGAACCCCAAACAAAAAGCGCATTGGCGCGAACGCCATCCTGGGGGTTTCGTTGGCGACTGCTCGTGCTGCTGCTGAGTCTGAAGAACTCCAGCTTTATGAGTACCTAGGTAAGAACGAGGGGGTCACCCTTCCTGTTCCGCTGATGAACATCATCAACGGTGGTGCTCACGCAGACACCGGGGTGGACATCCAGGAGTTCATGATTGTTCCGCTTGGTGCTGAAACCTATGGTGAAGCACTTCGTTGGGGTGTTGAGGTTTACCACACCCTAAAGGCTCTGCTTCAGAGCAAGGGATTGGCTACTGGTTTGGGTGATGAGGGTGGTTTCGCCCCTGAACTGCCAACCAACGCAGCTGCTCTTGACTTGATTTCGGATGCAATTGCCAAGGCTGGTTACACCCTGGGCAAGGACATCGCTTTGGCGCTGGACGTTGCTGCGACCGAGTTCTACGACGAGGCTTCAGGTAATTACAAGTTCGAGGGTAAAGAGCTTTCGACTGACGAGATGATTGCCTATTACGAAGGTCTTGTTGCCAAGTATCCTTTGGTTTCCATTGAAGACCCACTAGCCGAGGATGACTGGGCTGGTTGGACCAAGATCACTGCCGCACTTGGTGAGAAGGTTCAGTTGGTTGGAGACGACCTATACGTAACCAACCCAACCCGTTTGCAAAAGGGTATCGACGAGAAGGCCGGTAACGCCATTCTGGTTAAGGTAAACCAGATTGGTACTCTAACCGAGACTCTAGATGCGGTTTCGCTTGCGCAGAGCAAGGGCATGAAGGCGATAATTTCTCACCGTTCGGGTGAGACTGAGGACACCTTTATTGCCGATCTAGCGGTTGCTACAAACGCGGGCCAGATCAAGACCGGTGCTCCAGCTCGTTCTGAGCGCGTTGCTAAGTACAACCAATTGCTTCGCATTGAAGAAGAACTTATGGATGCGGCCGTTTACGCTGGACGCAACGCGTTCCCTCGTTTCAAGAACTAAGGATTAGGTAGGAAGCCCGGATGAAAACTGCAAGACCCAGAGGTCGTGGTTTCAGCCGGGTTTCTTCAACCGCTGGGCGCAAAGAACTTCTTGCAAAAATGAACATGGACGCCCAGGCGTTCGCCTTAGTTGGTGTTGTGATTTTTGGTTTCTTTGCGCTGGCTCAGCCGGTTCAGATTTGGTATGAGCAGCGTTTGGTGATTTCAGACCTAGAGATTCAAAATGAGCGAACTCGCGAAAGTTTGGCTCAGATGAAAGAAGACCTAAAGCGTTGGGATGATCCCGTTTACATTAGGTCTCAGGCTCGCAGCCGTCTGTTCTATGTAATGCCTGGCGAGATTTCGTTCACCGTGATGGACGCGGACCTGACCGACGCAAATGACAATTCTGGAACAGTTGGGGCTGCACTTGCCGCGGCCAGAAACACCACAAGTTTGAGCAAGGACGTTTCGACCACGAAAACCAACTGGACCGAGAATCTGGTTGAAACCGTAGTTCGAGCCGGTCTTGAAGAGCCAAAGGCTTAGCTTTGGCACTCACTGAGGCTTCGGCCGCCGACATCGCCTCGCTTGAAAAGCAATTGGGTCGAGAAATGCGTGACGTAATTGGCGTGGGTGCGCGTTGTGTTTGTGGAAATCCGATTGTCGTAGTGACCAAACCTAGGTTAAGTGACGGTTCCCCATTCCCAACTTTTTACTATCTGAGCTTGCCTGCTGCGACCGCAGCACTTTCAACCCTTGAGGCTGCCGGTTTCATGGCTCAGTTGCAGGAGAGACTAGCGGCTGAACCAGAACTGACCGCGGCTTATGTTGAGGCTCACGAGTCTTACCTGGCCGATCGTTCGGCTTACGGAATCGTTGAAGAGATTGAAGGAATTTCGGCTGGGGGGATGCCAACTCGCGTGAAGTGCCTGCACGCCTTGGCGGGGCACGCGCTGTCAGCTGGCCCTGGAGTCAACCCAATCGGAGATATCGCGCTGCAAGCTTGCACGTGGAAACAAGACCGGTGTCAGTGCGATCCGACAACCGCAAGCTCGATGTAACGCTGTCCTAGTTTCGAGCGTTTAGACTTTTAGCATCACCAATTCACCACTTCTTTTGGAAGGCACCATGCCAAAGATTCTTATCGTCGGGGGCGGCTACGCCGGCTTCTACACCGCTCTCAAACTTGAGAAACATCTCGGAAAGGGCGAGGCGGAAGTAACACTTATCGACCCTCTTCCGTACATGACCTACCAGCCTTTCCTTCCAGAGGTTGTCGCGGGTTCAATCGAGGCAAGACACTCGGTGGTTTCCCACCGCCGTCATCTCCGTAAAACCAACATCGTCTCGGGCAAAGTCACCAAGGTGGACCACGCTAAGAAAGTTGCCACCGTTGAATTAGCTGGCGCCGGTAAGCAAAAGTTTGAGTATGACCAAATTGTGGTTACCGCAGGTGCTGTATCTAGAACTTTTCCGATTCCTGGTGTTTCCGAAAACGCAATTGGATTGAAGAACATTGAAGAGGCAATTGAGATTCGAAACCGAATTCTTGGCAACTTCGACAAGGCGGCCAATCTTCCGGCCGGGCCTGACCGTGACCGCCTCCTAACCTTTGTGGTTGTTGGCGGAGGTTTCGCTGGCATTGAAGTGTTTGCAGAAATGCGTTCCCTTGCGTCCTACCTATTGCGTTATTACCCAACACTCACTTTCGACGATGTGGAGTTCCACCTGATCGAAGCCATGGGTCGCATCATGCCTGAAGTTTCCGATAAGACGGCTGATTGGGTGATTGCAAACCTCGAACGTAGAGGTGCCAAGATTCACCTAAACACACAACTCACCTCGGCTGTAAATGGCGTGGTTGAGTTGTCAACCGGAGAAAGTTTTGCCTCCGGAGTCATCGTTTGGACGGCCGGCGTTATGGCTCACCCTTATGTTCGAAACACTGACCTTCCAGTGGACGAACGTGGTCGCATCACTGCCAAGGCGACCCTTCAGGTTGTTGACGGAGACGAGATTGTTTCTGGTGCTTGGACCGCTGGAGATATTTCTGCTGTTCCGGACCTTTCGGGTTTTGGCGTCGGTGGCTTTTGCGTTC
>JBFYOM010000043.1:0-8811 GCA_041303805.1 Micrococcales bacterium | reverse complement strand
GCTGCAGTTGGCCGAAGGCGCGGGGGAACTTGATTACTTCGAACAACCATGCCAGAGCATTGGCGAACTGGCCGAGTTGCGAGTTCGTTTGGCTGGGGCTGTTCGGGTGGCCGCAGACGAGTTGGTTCGAAAAGTTGAAGACCCCATTGCAGTGGTTTACGCCGGAGCGGCCGACGTCCTAGTTTTGAAGGCTCAACCCCTCGGTGGTGTGACCAGAGCGCTGGCAATCGCAAAGGAAGCCGGTTTGCCAGTCACCGTCTCCAGCGCGCTTGAGACCTCGGTTGGGATGAACGCTGGTCTGGCGTTCGCAACGGCACTTGGCGGTAACACCGCTCACGGACTTGGAACACTGAACCTGTTTGAGCCAATCGACGTGTTTAGCAATCAAGCCCTTGCCGACGAAAGCAGAACCGCCTGGTGGCTGGAAAGACTTCGACGCTGTTTTTAGCTGATACCCGAATAAACGTGGAGACCTTTGAAGAACAGGTTGACTATGGTGAAGTTGAAAATAACCGCGGCGAAGCCCACCAACGATAGCCAGATAGCTCTAGACCCAGCCCAACCGCGAGTCGCGGTGGCGTGCAGGTAACCGGCGTAAATGGTCCAGATGATGAAAGTCCAAACCTCTTTGGTGTCCCAACCCCAGAATCGGTGCCAGGCACGTTCGGCCCAGATTGCTCCGGCGGCTAGGGTGAAGGTCCAGAGAATGAACCCGATTACGTTGAATCGATAGGAAACTGTTTCGAGTGATTTCTGAGTTGGTAACATATCCAAGACTCTCTTGGCGCGAATCAGAAAAGGATTCGTGGGCTTTTGAATCCATTTGCCATTGCGAAGGAGGAAAACCACGGCAATAGCAGCCGCGATGTTGAAGAACGCCGTTGCCAAAACCGCCACGCTGACGTGAATAACCAGCCAGTAGCTTTGCAAGGCAGGCATCAGGGTTTGGATCTGAACATAGAAAAGCGTCGTGGCGCTACCCAAGACCAAAAGGGTGAAGCCGGTCACCAGCACCGCGACTGCGCGGATTTCTTTGATGTACCAAGCACCAAGGAAGATACCCATGATTACTAGAGCGCCGGAAATCGAGAATTCGTACATGTTGGCCCATGGAACTCGAGATGCGGAAATGCCACGGAGCGTGACTCCAGCAAAGTGGAAGATAAAACCAAACACTGCGAGAACGAGGCCAGTGCGTTCGAGTGCAACTGCTGATTTTTGAACCTTCTTGTTCTCTGAGGAAAGTCTGGCCAGGTTCCAGCCAAAGGCTAGAAACGAGAATGTGTAAATCGCCATCGCAAAAAAGATGGCGTAGAGCCCATAGAGATCTAGAGCGGGGTTCAGGATTACATCTTTCATTTCTTGTTACCTTTCAGTTCCCCAGCTAATTCTTCCAAAATGCCTTGAAGCCTCGGATCGTCGTTCTTCGCCATCGCCGCCAACTCGTAGCCGTTTTCCAACTTCCGAACAAAAACCCTGCGTCTCGGGATTAGTAGCGAGCCAATCATTCCCACGAATGCCAAAATCGCAAAGACCAAAACCCAAACCTGCATCGGGTTGTAATCGATGTCGAGCGAGGCAAATCGCTTGACATCGTTCCAAGTGACGCTACCGAGACCGTTTGGAAGCTCCACAGTTTTACCAAGCGTTAGAGTGACTGCTTTTGTTCCCGATTTTCCACCGGCAACTTGCTCGAGGCCGTGAACCGAGAGTTCGAAGACGCTAGATGGAATGCCGCTGTCTAGCCCAAGGTCTCCAACGTAGATGTTCATGGTCAATAACGGGTCGACCGGGGATGGGTATCGCGAGGTGAGCGCTCCGGTGGTCAGTTCCGCAACAGTCGGATAGAAGAAGGAAATCACACCGAACTGGTCTGGCTTCGCATCCGGAAGCTTTAAAACGCCCAGCGATGTGTAGTTGGAATCCTGGGGTAGGTAGATTACTGGCCCAGAAAACGAAATGTTTCCGTCTGCGTCTCGGAAAGTGAGGTCTGGTGCATAGCCGTTTCCAGTGAGGAAGATGTTGGCACCAGGAGCTTCGAGCGGATAGTTCACCCGAACCACGCTAGAAGTCTCAGGCCCGTTGGCTGTTTCACGGAGCGAAACGAAAGCTTCGAAATCGAGCGGGGTGCCGATATTGGTTGGGTTTCGCAAATCGAAGGTTGCAGCAAATTTATCGAGCGTCACCGAGAACGGCGTCAGTTGGCTCTCGTCGAACCAGGCGCCCGGGGAAAAGGAGTCGTATCCCGAGAGGTTGTTCACAAAGGTCTCACCCTCAACCAGCACTCGCTGGCCCGAGAAACTGGTAGCGCCGCCAATGCCAATCGCAACCAAAATGCCGAGCAGGGAAACGTGGAACACCAGGTTACCGGTCTCCCGCAGATATCCTTTTTCGGCGCTCACCGAAGTCTGGGTGGCCTTGACTCTAAAGCCACGACGACGAAGTGCGGCCTCGAATGCCGACAGAACATCGGTTCGCTTCGAGGTCTTGTTCAGGTAAGCCGGAAAGCGAGACAGATTCCTCGGGGTGTTGATTGGTTCGGATTTCAACTCGTCCCAGTGATAGCGAGTGCGTGGGATAACACAGCCAATTAGCGACACAAACAGCAGCACGTAGATTGCTGAGAACCACACCGAGGTGTAAACGTCGAAAAGTTGGATATTGTCAAGGGTTGGAGCTAGCTCGGGATTGTTTTTGAAGTAGGCGACTACACCGTTCGGGTCGGACGACCGCTGAGGGAAAATCGATCCAGGAATTGCGGCGACGGCAAGGAGCAGCAAAAGCATCAGGGCGGTGCGCATGCTGGTGAGTTGAGCCCAAATCCAGCGGAGCCAGCCACCGAGACCTAGCTTCGGTGAGAGCACCTCGTCGCCGTGTGGAACATTAGATTGCAGGGACAAAGGAAGCGCTCACCTCCTGAAACCAAGAGGTCAGGCCATTCCAAAGTCCGGTTGCCATCAGGATGCCCAGCACCATGAGCAAGGATCCCCCGATTAGGTTGACCGTGCGAATGTTCTTGCGAATAAACCCGACCGACTTGGTGGCCCAGCCAAAGCCGAAGGCAAGGAGAACGAACGGGAGTCCGATTCCGATTGTGAAAGCGATGGCTAAAACCACACCTCTGCCTGCACTCGCTTGGTCTAGCGACAGAGCGAGCACCGCCGAAAGGGTTGGACCGATGCAGGGCGTCCAGCCGAGCCCGAATGCGAGACCTAGCAGTGGTGCACCCCAGAGACCGAGGTTGGCCGGCACCTTGAACCTTGCCGTGCCTTGAAGTGCCGCGAATTGGCCAATCATGACCAGACCTAGCAGCGCAATCAAAACTCCCATAATTCTCTGGAGCCAAAACATGAAATCGCCGTTGGACGAAAGTGTAAAGCCGAGCGACCCGGCCAAGAATCCAAGACCGACAAAAACGGTTCCGAAACCTAGGACGAACAGAACCGATCCGAAAACTGTGCGGCCCCTGCTGGATGCAAAGCCGGAAACAAAACCTAGGTAACCGGGCACCAAGGGGAGAATGCAGGGAGACAGGAACGAGACCAGGCCAGCCAAGAGCGCGATTGGCAGAGCCAGCGCTAGTGAGCCGTCGAGGATAATTCCTGACATTACTTAGCCTCGATTGCTGTGTCGATCAAGCTACGCAAAGTCGAAGGCAAGAATCGTCCTAGGACGCGCGAGGTGATTTCCCCCTTGGCGTTGATCACAAGAGTGGTTGGTACGGCTGCGGGCGAGACAACGCCGGTGTACGCCTGAACTACGGCACCCGACTTGATGTCCATCACCGAGGTGAAGTTGAGCTTTTGAACTCTGGCAAATGCCAAAGCGGTCTCGGCGGTATCACGAACATTTACGCCGACTACAACCACATTCTTGTCCTCGTAGTCGGTCGCAATTTCGGCCAAGTCTGGCATTTCCGCTCGGCAAGGTGGGCAACCGGCGTACCAGAAGTTCAAGACCACAACTTTGCCAAGTAGGTTTCGACTATCCAGAAATTGGCCGTCGAAGGTTTCGGCAATCCAATCGGCACCCTTGGTTTTTTCGCCCTGGAACTCAGTTACCGAGCCGTCACCGGAGATGTAGTTCTTGTTAGTTCCAGATTGGAACTGTTCGGCTAATGGGTCGCTTGCACATCCGGTTAGCGCAAAACCGAGAGTAAGGACCAATGCTATTGCGCGTTTCATACCGCACCCTTGTCTATCTTTGAAAAATCGGCCGCCGGCTCAAGGTAGCCAACCTCGGTGAACTTGCCCGCGTCAAACTCGAAACTCGTGATGCTGGAAAGTGCACAACGGCGCTTGGCTGGGTTGTGAGCCAACTTGGCTCCCTTGAGGTGGCGATGAACCATCCAGATCGGAAGTTGATGGGTCACAAAAACCACGTCACCAGACTTGGTAGTCTCCGCAGCTTCACGCATTGCCTCCATCATTCTGGAAACGACCGAGACATAGCTTTCACCCCAGGACGGTTGCATCGGGTTGCGGAGGTGGAATGCTAGGTGTGGGCGGAGAAGAACGGTCTTGGCAGTCACTTTGCGACCTTCGAAAAAGTTGAAAGGCTCGATGATGCGCTCGTCTAGATCTGGTTTGGTGTCAAATAATTCGGCGATTGGCTCTGCTGACTGCTGAGTTCTTAGCAGTGGAGACGATTAGTTTGCTGGGCTGAATGCCGGCTTCCTGCAAAGCCAGAGCTGCCGCCGATGCCATTTTCTTGCCGTTTTCACTCAGGTGAAAATGCGGAAGGCGACCGTAAAGAACGCCACCGGGATTGTGAACTTCACCGTGACGAACCAGGTGAACGCGGGTGGCAGGCATAAGGCTATTCTACCCTCCGCTAAACTTGTGAATTCAGGGTGAACAGCCCACTCTCAGGTATGAAAAGAGCAAAACAAATGCGCGAACGCACACTCGTCAAAGACCTCGCTGCCCGCACCGACGGTCCGGTCACAATTGGTGGTTGGGTTGAGAAGCTCAGAGATCAGAAGCGCATCCAGTTCGTAATTCTGCGTGACGAGACCGGTGACGTTCAAGTCACCTATCCTCGTCCGGTGATTGGCGAGGAGCCAGACCTCGACGACGCCTTGGCGGCAACCGTTTCAACGCTGACCGCAGGCTCGTTTGTTTGGATTACCGGACGCCTAGTGCATGACGAGCGCGTGAAGCTTGGCGGTCTGGAGATTCAGCTGGACAACCTTGAGGTTGTGACCTTGGCTGACCCAGAGACCCCAATCGCCGACGACACCAGCATCGACAAGCGCCTCGACTGGCGCTTCCTCGACCTACGTCGCAGCGAAATGAACCTAGTGTTCCGCGTGCAGACCACCATCGAGCATGCCTGGCGCACCTGGTGGTACGAGAACAACTTCATCGAAGTGCACTCGCCAAAACTAATGTCAAGCCCTTCGGAGTCGAACGCCGAACTGTTCAAACTCGAGTACTTTGAGACCCACGCCTACCTCGCTCAGAGCCCCCAGTTCTTCAAGCAGATGGCGATGATGTCGGGCTTCGGCCGCATGTTCGAGATCGGCCCGGTTTTCCGCGCCGACCCATCGTTCACCTCGCGCCACGCAACCGAGTTCATTTCGGTTGACATGGAAGTATCTTGGATCGACAGCCACGAAGACATCATGCAGATGCACGAGCAGTTAATGGTGGCAGCGCTAACCGCTGTGAAGGAAAAGCACGGTGAAGAGATCAAGCGCCTGTTCGACGTCGACGTTGTGGTTCCCTCGGTGCCATTCCCTCGTATTCCTCTTGCCGATGCGATTGACATCGTGAAAGAACGTGGTCACGAGATTGCTCGCGGCGGCGACATGGACCCAGAGGGTGAGCGTCAGATCGCGGCTCACGTGGCCGAGAAGTTTGGTCACGAGTTTGTCTTCCTGACCGACTACCCTTCGACGGTTCGCCCGTTCTACCACATGCGCCACGAAGACAACCCGGCGCTAACCAACAGTTACGACCTAATCTGGCGCGGTGTGGAAATCACCACGGGTGCTCAGCGCGAACACCGCATCGACGTATTGACCGAGCAAGCCAAGTCGAAGGGTCTCGAGCCAGAGGGCTTGAGCTCGTACCTAGACTTCTTCCGTTACGGAGCTCCAACGCACGGTGGTTTCGGAATGGGCTTGATCCGTGTGCTGATGCTGCTGCTTCACCAGCCAAACATTCGCGAAGTTGGCTACCTGTTCCGTGGACCTAACCGACTAGAGCCGTAAGCGCGAGCTTTAATCTCTCTGGATCAATGTGCCAGTAGTTGTGCACTTCCCCGTTGATCAGCAGAACTGGGATTTCCTCGGAGTAGCGAGCGAATAGGGCTTCGTCGTCGAGGATATTCTGCTTCTCTAGAGTTAGTTCAGCGCTGAAATCTTTGAGAACCTCATGAATGACGGCTTCGGCATCATCACAGAGATGGCAGCCTGGCTTGCCGATGAGGGTCAGTGAGATTTCTTTGGTCACCTAATCATCCTAAGCATGTGTCTAAACTTGTCTGGTGCCTAAGAGTCCGAAGCAACCCAAGGTCGAAGCCGCTTTTTTCGACCTCGACAACACGCTACTGCGTGGCGCTTCCTCTTTTCTCTTCGCCAAAGCGGCCTTTGAGCGCAACTTCGTAAATCGCCGAGAACTCTGGCGTTTCGCCTGGCAGCAGTTCAAGTTCATCACCCGAGGCGAGTCGGCTCGGATGTTGGCCAACATCGAAGACCGAGCGATGAGTATGGTGGTTGGTCAGAGTGCCAAAGCCTTAGAAGATTTGGTTGGCGTCACTTGGCGCGACTACATCCAAGAGAAGATGTGGCCGGAAACAGTTCGCATAGCGCAGGAACATGTCAAGGCAGGCCGCGAGGTTTGGATCATCACCGCGGCTCCAGTGCAAATGGGAAGCTACATCGCCAAGCAACTAGGCCTCACCGGTGCTCTAGGCACCGTCCTAGAGGTGAAGAACGGTGTGCTCACCGGAGAGTTCGAAGGTCGTCCACTGCATGGTGAAGCCAAGGCAGTGGCCATTGAGGCCATGGCGAAAGAGCGCAACATTAGTCTCAGGAAATCGTACGCGTATTCCGACAGTCACAACGATCTCTACATGCTGAGCCGCGTTGGGCATGCGGTTGCTGTGAATCCTGACCGAACCCTACTTCGCTATGCCAAGGCTGCTCATTGGAAGATTCTGGAATTCAAGAAGAGCGACCTAAAGGCCAACATCAAAAAGTAAACCCGCCAAGAAACCTGGCGGGTTTAGCTTTACGAAGCTCTACTTCTTATTGCGACGCTGGTGGCGAGTCTTACGAAGCAACTTGCGGTGCTTCTTCTTCGACATGCGCTTACGACGCTTCTTGATGACGGAACCCATACGGACCTCACTTGCTGGAAACTTGATGGCCTAACGCCAAACAAACGATTTTTCTATTCTAATGGTTGAACGCTTGGGCTATTTGCCCGAAGCGATTTCTTTTGCTCGAGCCAGAGCTGCCTCGGTTGCCTTTTGGAAAACCTTTGCGAGTTCGGCCTGTTCCAAAACAGCGACGGCCTGCATCGTGGTTCCGTTTGGACTGGTCACCTGCCTGCGCAATTCTTCAGGGCTCTGGTTTGAAGCGCTGAGAAGCTCGGCGGCCCCTGCGAAGGTTTCTTCAACCAGCATCGCTGCGATGTCTTCGCCAAAGCCCATGGCCTCGGCTGCCTGAGTGATTTGTTCAATCAGGTAGAAAACGTAGGCCGGGCCAGAGCCAGAGATGGTGCTGAGTGCATCGATCTGCGACTCGGGAAGTGCCACCACGCGCCCCACGGTTTCAAAGAGATCTAGGGCTGTTTCGAATTGAGCTTCGCCAACCCTAGAGCCTTCCGAGACTCCGGTGACCGCACGGCCAACGATGGCTGGAGTGTTCGGCATGGCTCGTACCACAGAAACGTTTTCGGGAAGCACATGTTCCATCGAAGCCGTGGTGATGCCCGCAGCCACGCTCACGACCAGGGCGTTCTCGGAAAGGCCGTCGGCTATCTCCTTTAAAACCTCTAGAACATAAGCCGGCTTCACTGCAATCAAAACAACATCCGCCGAAGCGACAGCGGCCGAGTTGGCGTTTGAATCTGACTCGGTGGACAGTGCCAAGACACCCAATTCATCGGCAAGTTTTTTGGCGCTGGCGCTCGTCTTGGTGGTGATGCTTACCTGGCTCGAGTCGAATCCAGAAGCCAAAAGTCCAGACAGAATGGCGGTTCCCATGGAACCCGAACCAATTATGGCGATGCGCTTGATATTCACAGGTTCAGTTTAGGTTAGCCCGAGTGTCGTTACGGATTGGTAGTTTGGTTGCATGGCCACAAAAGCGAAATCCGAGTTCACCTGCGCCGAGTGCGGCTGGTCTAGCTCGAAGTGGGTTGGCCAGTGCGGTGAGTGCCAAGCTTGGAACAGCATGGTCGAGGGCGGCGCTTCAAACTCGCGCGGACTGGGTGTAGCAAAGTCGGTAAAACCGGCCGTAATTGTGGGCTCTTCGGCAGCAAAGCCCATAACCGAAATCTCCACCGAAGCGGTTACCGCTTGGAGCACCGGAGTTGGCGAGTTCGACCGCGTACTTGGCGGTGGCCTGGTACCTGGCGCTGTGGTTCTGCTATCCGGTGAACCTGGCGTTGGTAAGTCAACACTCCTTCTTGAAGTGGCCTCAAATGCCGCCAACAAAGGTCTACGCGTCCTCTATGTTTCGGGGGAAGAGTCGGTTGGCCAGATTCGCCTGCGCGCCGAACGAACGGGTTCGCTTACCCCAAACCTCTACCTGGCTTCCGAAACCGACCTCGCCAGCGTTCTCGGGCAAATCGAATC
>JBFYOM010000042.1:0-8963 GCA_041303805.1 Micrococcales bacterium | reverse complement strand
TATCCGCCGAGCCAGGGACAGCGGTTTTGACACGCTCTTCGTCACGGTCGACGTGCCTGTGGCTGGAGCAAGACTTCGCGACAAGCGAAACGGCATGTCTATTCCACCGGCGCTTACGTTGAAAACCATCACCAACGCCATTCCAAGACCTGAGTGGTGGTTCAACTTCATCACCACCCCGCCATTGGAGTTCGCTTCGCTAAACAATTGGGGTGGAACAGTAGGCGAGTTGATTGACAAGATGTTTGACCCAACTGTCACCTTCGACGATTTGAAGTGGATTCGAAGTGAATGGCCGGGCAAGCTGGTCATCAAGGGAGTGCAATCCGTTGAAGATGCAGTTGCCCTCACGAAGTACGGTGTAGATGGAATCGTGCTATCCAATCACGGAGGCCGGCAACTAGACCGAGCTCCGATTCCTTTCCACTTACTGCCAGAGGTGAATAAGGAAGTCGGCAAAGATGTCGAACTCATGATCGACACCGGCATCATGTCAGGAGCCGACGTCGTTGCAGCTGTTGCAATGGGCGCAAAATCCACGATGATCGGCCGCGCCTACCTTTATGGGCTCATGGCTGGGGGTCACGCTGGTGTCGTGCGTTCACTTGAGATCCTCACTGGCGAAATCACCAGGACAATGCAGTTACTCGGGGTTGCCGATCTTTCGGAGCTAAAGCCCAAGCATGTAACCCAACTTCAAGAACTAGTGCCAATTACTCGATAGGAGTTCAACATGGAAGAAATCAATTTCAAACCAGAACGTTCGCAGTACACTTACACGTTTGGTGGCGCCAAACCGGTGATGACCGTGAAGCCGGGAACTGTGATGAGACTTTGGTCTGAAGATGCCTTCAACTTCGCACTCACCACAGTAGACGATTTACCGAGCCAAAAAATCGACATCCGCTACGTCAACCCACAGACCGGACCTTTCTATGTGGAAGGCGCCGAGCCTGGAGATACGTTGGTGCTTCACATTGTCGACCTCACTCCAGCCCGTAGTTTCGGAGCGTCCTCGACGATTCCATTCTTTGGAGGTCTTTCGGCAACGGATCGCACGGCGATGCTGCACGAAGCACTACCCGAAGCCACCTGGATTTATCACGTCGACACCGAGAGAAACCAAGTAGGTTTCCAATCCCGTTTTGGTGATCTGGAAATCGCACTGCCAATCGAAACTATGTTGGGAACCGTCGGGGTTGCTCCTCCTGCCGGAGAAGTTCGTACCAGCCTGGTTCCAGAGCGCTTCGGCGGAAACATGGACACCCCAGAAATGAAAGTGGGAACCACCGTTTATCTAGGGGTGAACGTTGAGGGCGCACTCTTCTCCATCGGCGACGGCCACTACCGTCAAGGCGAGGGTGAATCCTGTGGCACCGCCGTTGAGGGTGCCATGAACTCGGTCATCATGGTCGAGCTAATCAAGGGCAACGCTCCGCTCTGGCCAAGGCTAGAGAATGACGACTATTGGATGGTTGTTGGATCCTCAAGGCCGATGGAAGACGCCTGGCGAATCGGACAAGTAGAAATGGTTCGTTGGCTTTCAGAGCTTTTGGACATTCACTACATGGACGCCTACCAACTTGTCACTCAGGTTTCACTTTCACCAATTGCAAATGCGGTGGACACAAATTATTCAGTAGTAACAAAAATCCCCAAGAAACTAATGCCGAAAAGCAGTGCTTACGACGGGATTCACACAATGCTCCGCGACCTGGCCAAAACGGTCAAGTAGGCGGCGAAAAGAAAAAGGATACAAAGGAGCAAAGCATCCGCTTTTCTCTTCAACTGAACAAGGAGGTTCAAACAAATGGAAAAACAAGCTAACCCAGCTGTACTGGGACTGCTCGGATACGGAATGTCAACAGTTCTACTGAGTCTTATCAACAGTGGAATTATTCCTTTTGACGGAATGATCATCGCAATGGCACTGTTCTTCGGAGGCGCCGCCCAGACTCTTGTTGCCACCATGGCTTTCAAGAACAAGGACACCTTCGGAGTTGTTGCTTTCGGTGGTTACTCATTCCTATGGCTATCATTCGGTCTAATCAATGTCGGTGTGGCTCTCACCTGGTGGGAAGCTAGTGCAGCGGCTCTGGGTTGGTACCTCATCATGTGGGCTATCTTCACCGTGTTCCTAATGATTGCTTCGGCAGTTGCACCAAAGGTACTAACAATCATCTTGGCTCTAACCGTGGTGCTTCTTGGCTCGCTAGGTATCTCTTACCTAACCGGCAACGCAGCACTAGGACTATTTGGTGGTTACGAAGGTATCTTGACCGGCGCTTTGGCTATGTACATGGCCTTCGCTTCACTGCTTAACGAGATGTGGGGCAAGACCGTCCTTCCACTCGGCAAGCCATTCCGCAGTTAATTCAATAAATTAGGAGCAAATAATGGATCTAGGAATCAAAGGCAAAGTGGCAATCGTCACCGGCGGTACCAAGGGTATCGGTCGTGCGATTGTTGAAGGCTTTGCCAACGAAGGTGCCAACGTCGCCTTTTGTGCCAGAAACGCCGGTGAGGTTGCAGAAACCGAAAAGGCGCTAACGGCCAAGGGCGTCAAGGCAAAAGGAACAGTAGTCGACGTTGGTGACGCCAAAGCACTTCGTGCTTGGGTTGATTCAACCGCCAAGGAATTCGGAGGCATTGACATGGCTGTAGCCAACGTTAGCGCGCTCGCAATTCCAGACGAGGACGACAACTGGGACACTTCCTATCGGGTAGACCTGATGGGAACCGTCAACCTTTGCAAGGCAGTTATCCCTCATCTAGGCAAGAGCTCGGTCAAGTCCCTGCTTGCAATCTCGAGTGTTTCCGGACGTGAGGCAGACTTTGCTTCGGGCCCATACGGAACCTTCAAGACAGCAATCATCGGCTACATGGCTGGGCTTTCGCTATCTCTAGCTGATAAGGGAATCCGCGCCAACACCGTTTCGCCAGGAAACACCTATTTCCCTGGCGGCGTCTGGCAGTCCATCGAAGGTGGAAACCCTGACCTATTCAAGTTCGCTATGGACCTAAACCCAACCGGACGAATGGGAACCGCAGAAGAAATCGCCTCGGGAGTTGTCTTCATCTCGAGCCCAGTTTCATCTCGCACCAGCGGTGCCAACCTTCTAATCGACGGAGCCCTCACCAGAGGTATTCAGTTCTAAAGAAGTAAAGAATGTGGCCGGTGGGTAAATCCACCGGCCACATTCTTTTTGCATCTCGATTGAAATGTCGAACGAAATTACTCGCCTTGAATTTAGCTGGAAGCCCCGGTCTTTACGGTTTTGCTAGGAAAATTATTGGAGGCCCGAGCCAAGAAGATGGCGAACACCAGCGCCACCACAATCCCCGAGCTAATTCCCAGCTCAACTACGGCTCTGTCAAACTCGCTCTGACTCTTCCCAGAGGCCAAAGTCATCGATGCTCCAACGGTAAGGATGTGTCTCACCGCTGCGATCACGCCGATAATCAAGAAGTTCTGTAGTTGAAAGACACCGTCTGTGTAACGAGCCACGACGGTTCTAAGAATTTCAAGAATGATGATTATGAACAGGATGTCATTTATCGCTTGAATCATTCCGGTCGGGAAGAAAGGCTGAGTCTCAAAGGCTCTTATCACCGAGAAGTAGAGAGCAACCACGGCGATGGCAAGAAGGAACAATCCGAGCACAACGTGAAAAACCTCTTCAACCCGCTCAACCCAGCGGCTTGGCACTAGTAATTTGTGACGCGCATCGGATTCTTTGGGCATATTCGAAACATACCCGAAGGGAACCTCTAATCTTTCGGGAAACGATGGTTGTTACATCACGTTTTGGTTTCATTCGTCCTGGCATCACGCCACGATTATTGAACCCCCAAGGGAAACAAATGCCCAAGCAATGAGGGTCGCCCAGATCACCATGGCGGCAGAAACCAGAACAGTAACTTTTAGTGGCTTCACACCAGCAGCCACGGAAGCAGCGGCAGCAAACTGAGTTCCAATCAGGATTGGACCCAACACCGCCATCCCATAGATTCCATACTTATCGAAAGCCTGCTGAGCTTTCACGAACTTAGGAGACTCCGCCTCTTTGCCCTTGGCCACCCTTCTGGAAACAATCCAGTTTCGAAGGGCACCTCCGCCGTAGGCAAACACTGCAATAGTGATGATGTTTCCAACAGAAGCAAACAAAACAGTCAACACAGGGTCTAGTCCCAGCACGATTCCGGCTGGAACAACCGCAATTGCTTCAAGCCAGGGGATAGCTCCTCCTAGGAAAACTCCGAAGAGTCCAAGCTGTTCTAGATTCATGATTTCCTCACAAACGTCTGGGTGGTTTTCAATTTAGATATCCTTCTCTCTCCAAGCCAGAATCATCGATGGCGCAGAGGAAAATGCAAACAAGGTGGCAATCGCTAAATAGCTGCCGTCGTTTCCTTCAGGTTCAAAGAGCTGTAATTTAGGGCCAAAAAACATTAGACACAAAAGAGCAATAACGATGTAACCCATAGACAAATACGCATATCTAAAAGACGTATTGCGGACCTGAATCTGTCTTTCGTCTAACAGCTCATCCGGGGCGTCGGCGATTCCCCTAACGGCAATGCGAAGAAACGAGTAAGCGCCAAGCGTGAGCAGAATGACCACAATGGTCGTAACGCTAAAGATTACGATTTCAGTGTCGGTCGATAGGTTCAGGTTCGTTTTTAGAATCGGGTAGTAACTTCCCATAGAGACCAGGACGATACCAAGCATGTTGAGCACAACCAGCACTCTTCTGTTGCGCTGAGATCTAAGCCACTTGAACTTAGAGTTCTCATCGGTGAGCAGTGCTCTGGTTCCTTTTTCGGTAACACCTAAAGACCAGTAGATTTTGTTTTTCTGAGACATTACTTTTTTCCTTCTTTTAGTTCAGTGAGCGAGAACAACTCAGATACTTCTTTATTGAGAGCCTTCGAGATTCGAAGCGCTAGGACCAGAGACGGGCTGTATTCCCCACGCTCTAGATAGCCGATTGTTTGGTAGTGAACTCCTACAAGATCGGCAAGCTCCTGCCTGCTGAGGCCCAGTGACGATCGCACTTGCTCGATTTGGTTGAAGACCGGCTCTTCGGAATTTCTACTCATTTTTGTAGCATACATACTACATAGCATTAATACAACATCTTCAATTTTTAAATGACAAAAGCCCCAGATTGCTCTGGGGCTTTTTCACTGTCTCATTAGTGAACGTCCTCTTTCGAGGAGCGCGGAGAATATGGGATTCGAACCCATGAGGGCTTGCACCCAACCAACTTTCCAAGCTGGCGCCATAGGCCACTAGGCGAATTCTCCTGGCGTTGCACTAGGCAACTTTTCAAGTTTACTGGTTTAGGAGCGGGCTTTGTTGCTGAGCCGGTTGAGGGCCAGCGAGATGCTTGCCGACACCAGACCGAAGACCACGATGATCATGATGAAAACCGCTACCCCGCCTACTCCAGCTTCGAGAGTTGGGTCTAGGAACCAGTAAGCCCACCAGTCGGTGATGAGGCCACGGATGATGGTGAAGGCTAGCCAAGCCATTGGGAAAACTAGTATCCAGAAGATTTGCTTGAACTTAATCTTCGTTGCGGTTTTGGCTAGTGCGAAGTCGAGCACGATGAAGATCGGGGCCCACACATGAAGAATTTCGTTTGGTAGAACGGGCCAAACGTAGCCGTAGTCTGGTTCGCCGGGTTGAGCCTCGGTGCCACGAAGCAGTGCGTTGTAAACAACCGCAACCACAATGGCATAGGCACTAATACTCAGTCTGGCTAGGTTTAGCGCTTTGTTGTCGGCTTTGCCCTGGAGTTCTAGCACCCCCGCAACTCCTAGCACCACGGCAGCAATCAGGCTGGTCTGGATGGTGAAGTAGGCAAAGTATTCACTCGGCCGAAAGACGTTGTTGAGTAGGCGATCCGTGACCTGCCAAACAACTGATCCAATCAAAGATGCCGCGACAATTAGTCGTAGACCAATCAGAAAATTTCTCATGTTGTAAGGGTATGCCCGTTTGCCTGTAAAAGCACAGGTCTTTCTGGGTCATTTAACAGGTTCGCGGGCGATAGTTTTGTACGAGAGGATTTTTATATGAACATGAATGTAATCTCAGCT
This sequence comes from Micrococcales bacterium, assembly GCA_041303805.1. Classification (GTDB taxonomy): domain Bacteria; phylum Actinomycetota; class Actinomycetes; order Actinomycetales; family Microbacteriaceae; genus Rhodoluna. The sequence goes on along the minus strand of JBFYOM010000042.1, from coordinate 2,855 downwards.
GTTGCTGGCAGCCTGGTCGTTGGCGCAGCATCCTTCGTTCCGATGGGAGCGGCAGTTGGGCCGGATCCGCTTCAGGTGCAGTCTGAAACCGCGCAGGAGACCCTAGCAACCGAGCCAGCCGTAACGGATGAGTCACTTGAATCCACTGTCGATGCCGCGGCAACCGATGCTCCATTGGTCGTCCCAAGCTTCGGACCCGGTGAAGCTGACGATGACGACGACGATGACGACGACGATGACGATGACGATGACGACGATGACGACGAAGACGATGACGACGACTAGTCGTCCACAGGTAGGTTTCTAGCCGTTTTTGGCGGGTAGAATTAGGGCTGGACTCCCCGTGCGGCGCCACCTCGGCTAACTCCCCCAGGATCGAAAGATAGCAAGGGTAACTGGGCTCTGGCGGGTGTGCGGGGAGTTCTTTTACATCCGTGGCTGTCGGTGGGAAGGGTTAGGCTCTAACTGTGAGTACTGCACTTTATCGACGCTATCGCCCCGAGACTTTCGCCGAGCTTATCGGTCAATCTCAGGTAACTGCGCCGCTGATGGCGGCACTTCGCGCCGACAAGGTAAATCACGCGTATCTTTTTTCCGGCCCAAGAGGGTGTGGAAAAACGACCTCCGCTCGAATCTTGGCACGCTGCTTGAACTGTGCTGAAGGCCCAACCGACACCCCGTGTGGCAAGTGCCCAAGTTGTATCGAGCTTGCTCGCAACGGTAGCGGTTCGCTTGATGTGGTTGAGATCGACGCAGCTTCTCACAACGGGGTTGATGACGCCCGTGACCTTCGTGAACGAGCCCTCTTTGCCCCGGCTCGCGACCGCTTCAAAATCTTTATCCTCGACGAGGCGCACATGGTTACCGCCCAAGGCTTCAATGCCCTGCTGAAAATCGTGGAAGAGCCACCAGCCCACGTGAAGTTCATCTTCGCAACTACCGAGCCCGAGAAGGTAATTGCAACTATCCGCTCTCGCACTCACCACTACCCATTCCGTTTGGTGCCGCCGGCACAGCTGCTCGACTATCTGGAAGAGCTTTGCTCTTCAGAAAAAGTTGAGGTAGCACCCGGTGTTCTAACTCTCGTGGTTCGCTCTGGTGGCGGCTCGGTTCGAGACTCTCTCTCCCTTCTAGACCAGCTGATCGCAGGCTCTGAGGATGGAAAAGTCACCTACGAGCGCGCTGTCGCTCTGCTCGGTTACACCCCTGACTCGGTTTTGGATGAGGCGGTTGAAGGTTTGGCGATTGGAGACTCTGCTCTCGTTTTCCAATCGATCGACAAGATTATTCAGAGTGGCCAGGACCCACGCCAATTTGTGGAAGATCTTCTTGAAAGACTTCGCGACCTTATTTTGGTTGACTCAATTGGGCTTGAGGCAAAGTCCGTTCTTCGAGGCATCTCAGACTCAATGTTGACTCGCTTGCAGGAGCAGGCAGCTAAGTTTGGCCGAGCTGAGCTGGCCCACGCAGCGGCAAGTGTCAGCGAATCGCTCAACACCATGACGGGGGCTACCAGCCCAAAGCTTCACCTCGAATTGATGTGCGCAAAGATTTTGGTTCCAGCAGCGAATGCAACGGAAGTTGGCTCGCTTGCTCGAATCGAAAGACTCGAACGCCGAATCGGCATTGGGGGAGATGCACCTGCGGCAGCCCCAGTGGCGGAAGCCAAGGCCACACCTGCTCCGGCAGCGGCTCCTGTGATTTCTGAGCCTGCGGTGGCAACTACTCCGATCCCAGTTGTTTCCAGCGGAGTTACCATCAGTCAGGTCAGAGCTTCCTGGCCTCGCATTCTTGAGCAGGTTTCGAAGAAGTCGAAAAAGGCTTACATGGTTGCCTACACCATTGACGTTATTGCGGTTGAAGGCGATGTGCTGACACTCAGATTCGCGAGCAACTACGACCTAGAAAGCTTCAAGGGTGAAGCCGGAGCTCCCGATGTTTTGCGTAAAGCCATTGAGGATGAGTTCGGAATCGTTTTCAAGTTCAAGCCTTTGATGCAACCTAACGCAGAGCAGACCAACACGGCACCGGTGGCGGTGGCTGCCGCTGCTGCGGTTGTCGCGCCGGCTGTCGAGGCTGTGCCAGAAGAACCAGAAGCGCCGGCTGAGCCTGAAGCACCGGCAGAATCTCGCAATGCCAACGTCGACGAGGATGCCCGCTATGGCGAGTCATTGCTTCGTGAGATTCTCGGCGCAGAACCTCTGGACGACTAATGTACGAAGGTGTTGTTCAAGAACTCATTGACGAGCTAGGTCGCTTACCGGGAGTGGGCCCAAAGTCGGCTCAGCGAATTGCGTTCTACATTTTGCAAACCGAAGATGACTTGGCGGAACGTTTGTCCAAGGTTCTCATCGAGGTCAAGGAGCGAGTGCGCTTCTGTGAGATTTGTGGCAACGTGTCCGAGCAAGAAAAGTGCAACATCTGCCGAGATGAACGAAGAAGTAGAACCTCGATTTGTGTGGTTGAGGAGTCTAAAGATGTACAGGCAATCGAACGAACTAGAGAATTCCGTGGTCTATATCACGTGCTCGGTGGAGCGATTAGTCCGATCGAGGGCATCGGCCCAGACCAGCTTCGCATCAAAGAACTCATGACCAGACTTTCGGATCCCGCCATCCAAGAAGTCATCATCGCCACCGACCCAAACCTTGAAGGTGAGGCCACAGCCACCTATCTTTCGAGGATGCTAAGTTCGCTCGGAATCACGGTGACCAGACTGGCTTCCGGTTTACCAGTTGGTGGAGATCTTGAATACGCCGACGAAGTCACTCTCGGGCGCGCATTCTCAGGCCGCCGCCCTGCTAACTAAGTCCATCGGCTAGACTTGGGGCATCCCTGTAAGTTCCTTCCCTAGG
>JBFYOM010000041.1:0-9042 GCA_041303805.1 Micrococcales bacterium | reverse complement strand
GTACTTAACGTTGATCGCCTGCAATAGTGCGGTTTCAGAAACCTTGACGCCGGGCAAGGTAACTTCAAACACGAAGTTTTTCTCTTCCTGAGAAGCTAGGTCGCCTAGGTTAGCGGTGGCACGACCTGGGAAGGTTTTGAAGTCGCGGAGGTAGTTCACCTTGCGAACCTTGAAGTCACTGGCGTTGAACTCGCCAATCGCTTCGATTTCAACCTTTAGGTTGGCGATGGTTTTCTTCAACAAGCCGTCGATTTCGTCGCTTAGGCCATCGACTGCCTCTTCAAGGCGGAAGGCCGCGAAGTGGTTTCCGGTTCCCGATACCGACATGGCGTTGAGGATGGTTTCGTCGTAGCCTTCGCCGATACCAATGGTCGAAGTGCTGACCAGGTGTTCGGTGGCGGCGGCGGCTAGCTGACCTAGTTGAACTGGATCGGTTACGCCTCGGTTGGCTTCACCATCGCTCAGTAGCACCAGGGTCGATTCGACTCCGGCAGGAGTCTTGGCTGCCTCGGCCAACCCGTAACGGTATCCGGCTTCGATGTTGGTGCTTCCACCGGTTTGAATTGCCGCGATCTTGGTTCGCAAATCAGCAAGGTTCGCCGACTTGATCTGGGTGAGCGCTAGTTCAACAAGAGCGTTATCGTCGAAGGTAACTACCGAAAGGTAGTCGTCGGCTCCGAGGCGAGGCAGCATGTCGATGATGCTCTGCTTGACTAGTTCGAGTCGGCCGTTGCCCATAGAGCCCGAGCGGTCAATCACGAAGACGATTCCCTTTGGCTCACGAGCCATGGGCTTGTCATCGGCTGGGGATTCGGGTGCGGTGACCTCGAACATTAGACCCAGTGCGCTTTTTTCTTCTGCCTTCAGGCAGTTGTATTCAATCTTGATTTCCATCATGGTGAGCCTCCTAAGCGTGTAGTTGATGGTGGTGCTGTTGCTGCATTTGGTGGTTGCCTCCCCGGCTCACCCGTTATGCGGCCAACACCAACTCATGCTTGGCGTTTAAAGTAGCGAGGTGAAGCAGGTGGTCGCCGTCGATCAAAGCTTCGGATGCCACGATTGCGTCTGGTTCGTTGCGCAGGTGCTGAGCGTCTACTCGAGTGCCCAGGCCAACCTGTTCGATTCGCATTGCGAAGTCTCGGGCGCGCTGGCCAGGAGTTTCGCGGAATGGCTTAGCCAATGCGTCTACCTGGAATCCATCGAGAATGCTCTGAAGACGTTCGGCCAGAGTGTCTGGGTGGTCGAACAGCTCAAGGGCTACCGGATAGCCGTCGATGGCTACGATTACTCCACGCTGACCGTAGATCGGGGTGACCTTTTCGGTTGCAATTGCCGCCACCTGGTTGTCGAGCTGATCGCGCATCTGCACGAAGCTCTGGGTGCTGCTGTAAGCGTCGTTGACAGCTGCGTAGTTGCTGACTTCATTCCAAACGCGGTTCTGATCGGCGTAGGCCTGGTTGATTACATTGCCACGCTTGGTCATACCGCGCATTGCCGAACGTAGTTTGGCTGGGGCCTGACGCGAACCGATTCGCTGGGCTGCCTGCCCGCCCCAACGACCCTGCTCTACGCAGACCACTGGAAGTTCGGTTACGCCTTTGGCATTAACTAGGACGGTTCGGGTTAGCGCCCGGTGCTGCCATCCGCCTTCAAGTAGGGTGCCTTCGAAAAGAATTACTTTGCTTTTGCCATCGTTTTGGATCTTGACACTGCCCACGGTCGCGTTGTCGTGTTCGGCCAGCTTTACTTCTTTGGAGTTGAAGTTGGTCACATAGTCGCGAGCGGTAACTTCAGCATCTGTGAAGATTGGGAACCAGGTCAGGTTGCCATAGCGGCTGCCGCGGCCGACGTGCATGGTTGGCATTAGCGAGGTGCTGCCAGCTACCTTCGCCTTCGGGCCGGTCGTAATGTTTTGGGCCGCAGCAATCACCTCGTCGATCGTGGCTTTGCCTTGGAGTACTTTCATCCAGTCGTTTCTTTCAGCAGTCATGTGATCCCCCTCTCGCTTTTTTCGTGATTACACAAACATACACCATCAAATACTTTTTTTGCTCTAATTATTCCCGAGTATCGATTTACCCGTAAAATAGAATTCACAAGGAAGACTATAAAAGTGACCACTGACATTTATCCCCGCATCGCAGTAGACGTTGTTTTATTCACCGTCGCTAGCGATGCCGAACTACAGACCATGATCTGGGATGAGTCGCTTCTGTCACCCTCAAGCGAATTTAGAAACGGTGATGCAGGCCTTTCGCTGCTAGTTCTAGCCATGGGTAACGAAGACGGAAAAACCCGCGAACTGCCCGGTGGCTACGTAAAACCAAACGAACGAATCAATGAAGCCGCCAAGCGAGTACTCCGCGAGCGCATTGGCCTCGACCTCAAAGTGCCACTGCGTGAAATCGGAACCTTCGACGATCCAAACCGCGACGAATCCGAGCGCACGATTTCTTTCTCGTACTGGGCGATGGCAGACTTCGAAGAGGTTCGCAAGCTGCTCGGTGGAAAAGATCGAGTTGGGTTAGAGCTTGTGAACTCAACCGGTTACATGACCAGGTTTGAAAAAGAAAACGGCTCTTTGCAGAAGTTCGACGGCGTGAGTCGTTTCGGCTACCGGCACATGCCCAAGTACTCTCCGTCGAAGCGTCACGAAAAGGTTGTCACCACCGACCTCGGTTCAAAGATCCTGACTCTCGACCACGACCTCATGGTGTTTTACGCTTGGCGCAAACTCCGTCACGCGTTCACCGGAAAACTTGACCCGTTCAACTACCTAGGGCTAAATCCGCTAGGGGAAACCTTCCGCCTGAGTGACTTGCAGGAATTCCAAGAGGTTTGCCGCGGAGAAGTGGTTCAGCGCGACCTGTTCCGCCGAAACATGATTAACGAAGAAAGCTTCATCTCCCCAACCAACATGAGGGACTCGTCTCGTCCTGGCAAACCTGCAAACCTATACACGTTGCAGTCTCCTCCGAGCGAAATGACCAAATAGTTCTAGATTCGGTGTCGTTGAATCGGCATAAGATTGAATCAAGCATCGCTAAACACTGGGGGAAACATGTTTTCTACACTCATTGAGAGATTTGTTTTCTGTTCGCGCTCGCTATTTGCGCCACTTCACCTAGGACTGATTAGGATTGAATATGGTCGATAACTGGGGGTCGTTTGACCCAAATGAGTCCACAAGTCCCGTCTACCCTGATCCGGAAAAACCGAGCGGCCGCACTATCCGTCTAATCTCATTTGTTGTTTCGACTATCTTGGCCTTTTCGGTTACTGGATTTGTCGCCAACTCGTTGTACGGCACAGGTGGGACCAACAACTCTCAGCCAACCGCCAAGGAGGCGGCGCCCACCACCGCACCCTCCCCGGAATTTTCAACAAACGACTTGTATACCGCCCCTAAGGATTTAGAAGCTGTTATTTCGAACGTGAGTGCATCGACCGTTCAAATTATTTGCAAGCCTGGCGGATCAACTTGGAGTTTGGGTACAGGATGGGGAATTGATCTTCCCGGCGAACCGACATCATCCCAAACTGCGGAATTGACTTATAAAGTCATTACTAACTGGCACGTGATAAGTGACTGCATAGGAAAGAGTGATTCCATTTTCTTCACTTTTGCAGATAGCCCAGATCTAGAGCATCCAGCTGAGTTGGTGCGCTTTGACGACAGCGATTCCGCTGGCACTGGGTTTGGAGATCTAGCCTTATTGGTTACTGCGACTAAGGTGCCCCCATTGCCGTTGGCATCTGCCAAACCAAAGAGCGGCCAATGGGCTCTAGCGATGGGTAATCCTTCAGCCGCCGGCGACGAGAGCTTACCCAATCACGTGACAATCGGAATAGTCTCGGACTTCATGGACAGCAAAGAGTGGGTGGTGACCTCGGCAGAGGTTAACCCGGGTAACTCAGGTGGACCATTGGTAAACAGCCAAGGGGCAGTCATAGCTGTGAACACATGGTCCGACGCCAGAGATGGCATTGCGGGCATGTTTTACTCGGTTGCCGTATCACAGCTCTGCAACGTAATCATGACCTGCTCGCCCGGCGATGGTCTTGACTGGTAACTAAAGTAGTTGCATTTCGGCATCAAGGAAGTCTTTGAATTCCTCCGCAACGGCAGTAAATTCTTGGGGGTTAATTCCCTCGCCCCCCAATTCAATGATCCAATTTTGATCCCTGAGATAGGCTCTTAAGGTGCGAGAGTCAAAATCGAACATGCCTTTTAGTTCAATGTCAGCTCCCCTTTCTTCACATTTCCCGACATAAACAACGCCTAAGACAAAATTATCGGGCTTGTTTTCATCCGGGAAATATTTAAAAACGCTCGATTCAATTTGATCCACAAGGCCGTATTTCTCCGGTGTAACAAAAAGGCGAGACGTTAGTTTGGCTTCCTGCAAAATCTTTACGATGTCGTCCGACTCAGAATAAAAACAGCCCCATCCAACGGGTGGAATCTTATTACCTCTGCATTCGAGCAAAATGGTCACAGCTCCATTCAAGGTTTCGGCTATTTCGTTCAACCCAGTTGGAAGGCACTCGCTTCTGTTTTCTTCGCCAGTCACAAAAATCAGAATTTCTTCCCCAGCTTCCACGTATCCGAAAACTGTCCTGTTACATGCCGACATGAACTCTTTGAACAAGCTTGGCAACGAATCCGCCTCGGCCAAAATTACTGTGACCTCAAGTGGTGATCGATTAGTGCCAAAGGCATCGAAGTCAGTTTCGGCAGTCGCGAACCTACCGCCGGCCACCAATTCCTCCAATAACGGTGAGCCGAATGTGTTTGGAGCCACTTCTCCATACAAAACTTGGGCGCTAACAAGTTCATTGAGCGGACCAATGACTGGCCTGACCAAAACAATCGGTTCGCTGGCCTTAGAAAGAAAGGGCAGCCCGCAATTAGGGCATAACTTCCATGTTTCTTCGATTTGAATTGAACAACTTCTACAACTGCTCATGATTAATTACCCTAATTCAGGGTATATCTCCCACCTAGTAAAGAAAGGATTTGCGTAACCACCTGGTCAGAAGAATTTCTCGGGTTATCTTCGCCGTAATAGTTGCTCCGTAAAAACCAGCCATCCCCTTCGACGAGAATACTATTTACCGGTACAGCGAGGGATTTCCCGTGGCTTGAAATTAGTTCGGGGCCGAAAATTGTAACCCAGTGCCTAACGGAACTTGCCGTAGTAGGCGACTGACATTGCCTTACGAAACCTTGATCCCAGTCTGACCTACTTAGGTCCGGGAACTCTGAATTCTCAAAAAACTCCGCCGCTGTAGACTCCTTCGAGCAAATACCCTCGGCTAAAAGTTGTTCCACTTTTTCAATAGCAATGCTTTTGGCCACGGGGTCAACGTCTTCGGAATCGCCGCTATCTGGAGCTAAAGACGGATCGGGAGACTCTGGATTCCCTGAATTTGATTGGCTGTCTCCGGATTGCGGGAATTGATTTTCATCAGGGAGATAAGATTTGGCGAATTGATATACGCCCACCATGGCTACTAGGGCCATTGTCGCAACAATCACAATTAGGCCCACGGTTTTCTTTACTGCTTTGGAGCTAAGGCTAATTGGTGTTCCACAGTAGATGCATACAGAGAGCGACCCTTCAACTTGATTTTTACATTGTGAACAAATAATCACCGACAAATCGTGCTCCTAACTCTTTGTCTCATGCGCCTACTGGTATTCGATGAAGCACGTCGATAAATTTGATCCCTAACTCAGCTTCCGTGAACATCGGCCCTGAAGAAGCGAGCAGATTGTCTAGCCCTATCCTTGCTTCGCGCGACTTGATGGATGCAGGCATTGAAAGCTCTAGCAGCGCCCCGAGAACGTCATGAACCAAAGACTGGTCTTGAAGATAATCTTCATCCACCATCAAGAAAGCTAGCAGTCCGATGCTTAGTGGCCCAAAAAACCTCTGCCCGATTTCAATGTGAGTCGAGTTGAATTTGAAGAAGCCGCCCACAGTATCAACCATTTGGTTGAAATCGATATCAAAACCATTTTGGTAAGCATATGCAACAGCCCTCGCCCAAGTTTTGGGAATTCTTTGTGCCACAAATGGAATATCGGTTGGTGCGACGCCAATGGTTGGAACGTGAGCTTTAAATGTTGGGTCCTGTTTTGGTACTCCCAATGTCGTGAACCCAATCCTCCATGCCAGCCTCTGCGGTATGGCGTGACTCGCAATAGACATAAGATGTCTTGCGAAGGGCCTGGCACTGGCCGGTAACATCAGGTCTTGATCGAAGTACAACGAAGTCGCATAACGTGCGAGAACATCTTCTGCGGTCAAAGGGTCTAAATCGAATGCCGAGTGATGTTGCACCGACAATTCTTGAGGCGAGAGCTTTGGTGCGCAGAATTCCTGGCTCAACTCGACTGCATTAACCTCAATTTCACCTCGAGGGTACTGCCAGCCATCCCAGTAAGAGAGATCCGCTGGTCTAGGAAATACGTTTTTCACGGTCGAGTTCAAAGTCTCAATAAGGGGGGTCAGGTTTGACTCCTCAAAGACCAGTCCTTGGTGAAAAGGGTTGTTTGGTCGACCGTTATTTTCGCCTGACGTGAACAATTGGCCGAAGACGTAAGCAGTTTGCGATATTTGTCTGTAGACATAATCCTTAGCCAAGGCAGCAAACTTTTCATCAGGCATGAAAGGGTCGACTTCAACGGGCTTATACGAGACAAACTCCGCGGCGCCGCGCTCTAAAATCGGCTTTAGGGCTTGCAATTGAGTTTCCAAAAGCCCGCCCGCGCTGGCAAAATCTGGAATGTTGACGCACTTAAACTTAAACCCTGTCTCTTTGCGATAGGGCCCGGGTGCATTTGTCTCTGTATAAATAAACTGGGCTAACATTTACTGGCCTTGAGGTCGGGCTAGTGGAGCTGAACTTGCAACTAACCAAAGAAGCGGGTCTGCAACGCGGAAAGAAGTTATGCCTGTGGATGCGATTGATTTTTCAAAGGTGAAGTGCCCTAAAGCGCTGACAGCGAAAAACCTTGTAGGAACGTCGAATGTTTGCTCAAGACCATCGACAAAGGCGTTCAAGTCTTGGTCAAGTTTGAGTAACGCCGATACTTCTCTGTGAACTTGGTGCGAATCTCTATTATTGAATGCTTTTTGTGTCCATGAATTCACGTCTCGGGTGACCGACATGCCTGGAGTTACCATCGATTGGAAAACGTTGGTGATGCCAGAATTCGATGCTTCAACAAAACTGTCAAACTTTGAAACGGCCACCGCAACTCTTTGATTTGGGTTGCGATCTGCTTTGCCCTTGAGGAGCCTGCCGAGGTTCTTCAGAACCAGAGTCGGACTAACTCCATTAGCGTCAGGATCTGCTAACCCTCCGAGTGCTGTTCTTGTTGATTGAATTTGTTGAGGGTCAAGAAGAAAGAGCACGAGATCAGCTCCAAGCAGCTCAGGTTCATAGAGCGCTATTCCCTCTTCCGTGTCCATGTCCTCGCCTGCAACGTCAAAGAAAGTGAGGTCTGTGAATGGGGCTCTTGGTCCTTCGAAAACAAATTTGATTGGAGTTCTTGGGTCGTTTGGCTCGGTTCTAGGAGCCATTTTAAAGATGCCCGCAGATTGTGTCGGGTCGGGTTTTTGACCATGCTCTAAAAAGTCGTGTAATTCTTTGAACCTTAGTTCCGCGGCTTGAGAATCTGGGTCTGGTGTCATCGTCATTGAATGAATCGGTGAAAATTGTCGTTCCAGATAATTCAATAGGGCCTGAACATATGTGGTCTTTCCCGATTTTTTAGGCCCAACGAGTGCAATTTTGAAGCCGCGCCCAGTTGGTTGGAAGTCCGGAAGCTGTGCTTGAAATCTAGAAATTTCATCGTCCACGACAAAAATTGGAATCTTCTTTTCATCTTCCAATTCCATAAACCTCCTTGCAGGAACAAAGCGGCATTCTTCATTGGCTTGAATCGTTAGGTATGTCGCGGGTGAATCTCCGCCGCTTGGTTTCCACTGGAGCAGGCTTGGTTGACGATAATTCTCGATTGGCAAGTCGATTGTGGATTGTGCTTGCAAATTTGTTGACGTGGGGAAAGAGCCATTCGAACCGGTTAGCTTGAATAATGTAATCGGCGAAGGCACACCAAGTGGGCTATCCACTTTCACTTCAAAGTTAAATAATTTTTTTGCAGGTGCTTTCGGCGCTCTGCTAAAGAATCCGCCTCGCTGGCTTTCTGCCGGTTGCGCCTCACGCTTTTCGGTGTGAATTACAACTCTTCCCTCATAGTCAATGGATTGTGGTTTGGCAGCGGGTTGACGGTCCCCTTCCCAAGCAGAAGCTCCCCTAACAAAAATTCGTTTTGGCTCGTAACCCAGCGAGACAGAGGCGGGTATTGCATTTAGGCCATTGGCGAAAACAACTCCCCCAAATTTTCTGTACTCGATTTCGATATCAACTTCACGGCTTGGGTTTTTTTGGTCCACATCTGACCATTCCGAAGTTGGATTTTGAATCCAAATCTGGAGCAGGTTAGCGCCCTTAGGTAGACCTACTCTCATGATTTGATAGTCGTAGCGATCAATTATTTCTAGAGTAGAAATGTCTCCAACTTGTTGAATAACAGAAATACCGGATATTTTTACATATCCACCAAGCGCAACTACGGCGATAAAGGTCCTGCTCCCAACCTCAATTTTTGGAAGAGGATAATTGCGAATGTAGACCATGCCGTCTTCTGCAACAGGTTCGGCAATAATTCTTTCGCCAATGTGTTGCACAATTCGAGGTTCGCTCAGCCGTGATGCTTCCAACGGATCGTTTTGAGCACGTAATCCGAGGAGGGGGCCACTTGGAAGTCCTTCTACGTGGTAAACCGTTACTCTAGCATTCTCGATTTCGGGAAGTTTGTATGAGATGTCTATACCCAATGGGTTAGCTTCGCTCCTGGTTGCTGTGAAAGATTCAATTGAAGGAATGTTGCCGGGTACTTCAATGTCGTATGTTGCAACTGGCCCGTCTACATATGCGCCATTTACCATTTTCTGAAGCCAGACT
>JBFYOM010000040.1:0-9137 GCA_041303805.1 Micrococcales bacterium | reverse complement strand
CGACCTCTGCCGCAAATACGGCATCCTCGTGGTCTGGGATTGCTCTCACGCCATCGGCGCGATTGAACTAAACCTCGACGCCCAAGGGGTCGACCTAGCAGTAGGTTGCACCTACAAATACGGCAACGCCGGGCCTGGTGGAACCGCCTGGCTGTATGTGAACAAGAGCATTCAGAAGGAACTTCGCGTGCCAATCCAGGGTTGGTTCTCGCAGAAAGATCAGTTCACGATGGGTCCGTTCTTTGAACCAGCCGACGACATCCGTCGTTTCCAAATTGCGTCTCCCAGCATCATCGGAATGCGCATGATTCAGTCGAGCTTCAAGATGATTGAGGAAGCAACCATCGAGGCTATCGAACACAAAGCCAACGTTGGCACCGAAATGATGATTGCGCTGTTCGACGCTTGGCTTGCGCCTCTCGGCTTCGAGCTTCTCACCCCGCGCAATCCAAAGGAACGCGGCGGGCACATCACCATTGGTCACCCAGAAGCGAAGAAGATTGCGACTGCGATGCGAACCGAAATCAAGGTTGTACCCGACTACCGAACCCCAGACTCTATCCGTCTGGCAATCGCCCCACTGCCAACCAGTTACACAGAAGTTTGGGATGGCTTCGCGAGGCTAAAAGACTTGGTTGAAAGCAAGAAGTATCTAGAGATCGAAGACAACGGAAGCCGCGTCACATGAGCAAAGCAATTACCTACATCAGCTACCTGAAGATCGATGAACTACTAAGCCTTCAGCAACCCGAGAGCACCGGACCGGAACACGACGAAATGCTGTTCATCGTAATCCACCAAACCTACGAACTCTGGTTCAAGCAGCTCATCCACGAAGCCAAACATCTCCAAGCCAAGCTTGAAAAAGGCAACACCCACACCTCGCTAGCAACCCTTGGGCGAATGCGAACAATCATGAAAACCTGCGTTGGGCAGATCGACATCCTGGAAACCATGACGCCACTGCAGTTCAATTCCTTCCGAGGATTCCTCCAGAGCAGCTCGGGCTTCCAGTCAGCCCAATTTCGGGAGTTCGAAGCCATCCTCGGCCGCCGCGACCGCGCTGGCGAAAACGAAAGCAAGTCAACCGGCATGGGTATGGCCGAACATCTCGTTGAAGGCTCGCCTGCGCGTGAAGCCGTTGAAGCAGCGATGACCAGAAACTCCCTCTGGGATTCCGCCCTCCACTACTTCAAGAAGAACGGTCACAAGGTTCCGAAAGAACTGCTCAAACGTGACGTTTCCAAACCATACGAAGCCAACGAAGAATTACAAGAAGTTCTCCTAAAGCTTCACCAGAAAGACCCAGACGGAGCCGCTGTCTGCGAACGCCTCATGGATCTAGACGAAGGCCTGCAGGAGTGGCGCTACCGCCACGTCAAGATGGTCGAACGAACCATCGGACGAAAGATGGGAACCGGCGGATCTCCCGGCGTCGACTACCTAGCCAGCACCCTGTTCCGCTCGGTCTTTCCAGACCTTTGGGCCATCCGCTCGCGTTTCTAATCCGTGCTTCCACAAGGTGTGTAGAACTTAACCGAAACTATGCCGAGTGCTTCTAAACTCTTCCGATGTTTGTCTTTGTGGACGACTCTGGAGATCCCGGATTCAAGTTTGGTCAGGGCTCGAGCAATTTCCTTGTAATCGCCTGTTGCGTTTTTGAGTCTGTCGAAGCTGTCGAGAACGCCTCGAGTTTGATTTCTAAGTTGGCAATAGAACTCAATTCTGGACACGGTTTTGAACTCAAGTTCAACAAAAGTAGCCATGAAACCCGAATCAGAATATTGAGCGAAATAGTAAACCTTAATTTCTTCATCCGTGTGATGGTGGTCGACAAAAGAGAGGTGTCGAATCGAAAAGATTTCTTGCTGGAAATGTTGGCCGAAACACTAAGGGAATCATCCGAAGCCATCAGAGCAGCAAAAATTACTATCGATGGTAAAAAGCCGGCGAAAATCTCAGGTGAAATTTCCCGTCGTCTTCGGACTGCCGTAAATCGAGATTCTCTAACAGTGCATTCCGTTAGGTTTCGAAACTCAAAATCAGATCCACTAATTCAGCTAGCCGACGTAGTTGCGGGAGCTATAAGGAAAACTTATGAGGATGCTGGCAGCTCGGCTTCCCCATACCTAAGTTTTGTCGCTGCATTAGGGCAGAAACCAAATAGCCGTATCTGGGTGTTAAGAGAAAAATGACTCGCCTCCTAGCCATTTAAGGCACGCGCACCATACGGTGACTATTCAGAGGCGAGTCCGGTGACAATAGTTTGCCACAACTGTCACACTAAACCAAGAGGTCGCTTGTCAGTGTGGAAACAGAAATCCCGCAGGGATTATATTGTTCCTCGATCAAGGCCTTCCAGCACTTTCACTGCACGAGTACGAACCTCCGGCAAGTCGCTTAGACGATTCAAACCACTCATCTGCTGGAACATGCGGTGGTTCTTCTTGAAGTCGTCCTTGTGGCGATCCAAGAAGTCCCAGTAAAGGGTTGTGAATGGGCAGGCATCGTCGCCGGTTCGCTTTTTTGGGTCGTATACGCAACCTTTGCAGTGGTCGGTCATCTTGTTTAGGTAGGCTCCGCCGGACGCATAAGGCTTGGTCATCAACTTTCCGCCGTCGGCGTGGGTTGCCATTCCAATGATGTTGGGAACCATTACCCAGTCGGTGGCATCGATGAACTTCTCGCGCATCCAGTCGAGGAACTCTTGCGGATTCACCCCTGTGGTCAAAGCCAGGTTGCTCAAAACCATTAGGCGAGGAATATGGTGAGTCCAAGCTCGTGCCTCAACATCGGCCACCACCGAGCCAACACATTTCATCTTGGTTTTACTTGAGTCGTTGAAAAGTGGCAACAACTTGCGGGTCGCTCCAAGCTGGTTCTCGTTGCGGTAGTTCTCCCCTAGGAACCAATACATGCCGTTGATGTATTCGCGCCATCCAATCACCTGACGAACAAACGCCTCCACGGATTCGATCGGGGCCGAACCACTCTCGAACGCCCGAAGCACTGCCGAAACAACCTCGCGAGCGTGAAGGAGCCCATTGTTTAGATAAGGGCTGAGCAGTGAGTGGTGAAGCGCCCAGTTCTCTTTAGTGATGGCGTCTTCGTATGGACCAAAACCCTTGAGGTTAACTTCAACGAAGTATTCGAGCTGGCGCAAGGCACCTTCACGAGTGGTTGCCCAAGTGTTGGTTGCCTCCATCCCCAGTTGTTTGGCTACCATCTCATCGATCGAATCGCGATCGTGTTCCTGATAGGGAGGCCAGTTGTAATTCTTCGGCGGTGGGAGGCGATTGTCGGCGTCGTAGTTCCAACGACCACCGACCGGATCGCCCGACTGCATGAGAATGTTCAACCGCAAGCGTTGAGCGCGATAGAAGTTCTCCATCACAAACGTTTTTTGCTTTTCTGCCCACTGAACAAACAGCTCACGTGAAGTCAGGAAGAAATCATTGGGGTGAAAAACCAAACCGGCAGCCTGAAGTTGTTGGAACTGCTTGTGACTGGATGGTTCTGCGCAGTGAATCGGCAGTTCGCCGAATTCTTGCTTCGCCTGATGCAATCCGTCGAGAGTAGTTGGCGCTTGAAGGTAACGAACCTGAAAGCCCTTTTCTTGTAATTCGTTTGCGAAGTGGCGGGCGGAAGAAAGTAAAAAGAACAGGCGTTCCTTATGCCAAGGTCGCCCTTCGATCATTCGCTGGCTCTCAACCAGCACCACGGCATCAGTCGTTGGATCGGCATCCTTCAGAACGCCGTACTCTGAATTTAGGTGGTCGTGAGCAATGTAGAGAATGCGCTGAAAAGTCATTTCTTACACTTCTCCGAGCAATACTTTACGTTTTCCCAATCCTTAGCCCACTTCTTTCGCCACTCGAAAGGCAAGCCGCAAGTCACGCAAAGTTTCGGCTCAAAGCCGTTTTTGCGTTTAGCGATTCGGGGCATAACCAAAGACTACCCGAGCGCCTTCAGGCAACTTTTGGCCTCTAGTAAGAAAAAACTTTATAAGTGTCAATCGCGACATCATATTTGGAAGTTGACTTACACGTCACCATCGCCCTGATAACTCCCACATAGTACGTGGTCCGCTTTTTAGTTGCGTAGCCGTAACGCAGGGAGATACTGAACCATTTTGTGGCGATTAGATCTCCACCAAAAGAAAAATACTCTTCTCTCACGTTGCACGTGGTGGTCACTGGGCGATTCGCCTTTAGACGTAAGACGTAACTATCAAAAGCACGTTTTGGGGCAGAAGCAGAAAGGGAGGGTTCTCCCTTAACGACGATTGTTTCTGTTGACTTTGAAGTCCAATAGGAGCTGGGAAGTTCTACCTGAACTCGCATATTCGCCTGAACCGAAACGTTAATTCGGCCCGTGCAGTCAGCCGGGTCACCACCTGAGCTGGAACTCAATTTGATTGTCTTGCGGCTAACATAACCCGAAGCAAGATTCTTAATCGAAACCAAGGCGCTTTTGGGGCACTTGTAGTTCCCAATGTGCGGGTCGTTTAGAGAGCTTGGAAGCCCTGTGCTAAGGGTGAGCTTGTATGTTGTGCCGATTGGGGCGGACAGTGAAGTTGAATCCGAATCATCACTGTTTGTTGGTTCTAACCAAATAGCAAGTGGCAATTTCCGTATTGCACTAGTGGTTTTACTGAAGTATTGGAAGGAACCGTCTGCCCCAGTGACTCGAAGGGCAAGGTACTTACCTAGTCCCCACCTGGTATTGAATCTCACACCCCCAGAATTAAGTAAATCCTCGCCTAGCCTAGAACACCCGCTGCGCACTCTGGTTTGAGGTTTGGAAGAATATTTCGAACATTCATACCAATCGAAATCAATCGAATTACCGAGCGGTGAACGAGTGTAGAACAAGTTCGAACTAACTGGTCTGTCGAAATCTCGACCTAACACCCGAGGGCTTTGATCAAAAATAGTTATCGGTTCGGAGATGGCACGCCTATCACTACCATATTGATTATCCGAGTGATTGTACTCCTGAACAAGGAATATTTTGTAAGCCTTTACAAATGAATCGGTAGGTTTTATGTGTTTTCGAATTCTTTCCAGCGCATAATTCTTTTCTTTTGCGGTGTACTTGCGGGTGCGCGAATCGGACTCACCCCAGCCTCCTATAGGATCCACCCCAAATCCTAGGCACCACCATTCACCGTACCTGTTCCTAGCGTCGAGATCGGCAAAGTCTCCTCGACTTAAATCACAAACATATAGGCTCGTGTAGCGCGATGAGTAGCCTACAGGTGGATTTGTATACGAATCCCAATCTCCAAAGGAAGCTGACTTGATTCCGACCGGGTATGGTCCAACTTGATCAAAACCACTTATTTTCAGTTGTGGTGCATCTGCTGTATTTGTGGATTCCGTGGCACTTGCCACTAGCTGGTTTGAACCACCAGGTGCGATCACAAGGGTGGTTACCGACAACAGTAAAGTCAGAAGAGTCGAGATTACTCTATTTATGAACAACACTTACCCCCTAGTTGTTGATGACAATCCTAACCTATAGAAGGTTCGATGAGCGATGCTCCAAAGCGATGATTCGTGATGGAGATGGACTCTTCACGGCAAGTGGTGAGAAGTTTCCACTCGTCATCGCCGAGATCGTCATGCGGCCAAACGTAATACTCCGGCTTTTGTTCGGTCGGTCGGTAAATGTGAAGGTTGCGCTCCAGAGTTGGATAAGGCTCTTCAGTTACCGGAACCGGAACCTCATCAATCGCGGCTCCAGTTTTCTTCCAAGCTCCAAAGCCGTAGAGGTAGTGAAGTCCTCCAGCCTTGAGACCAGGCCCGACCGAAGAACGCTTTAGGCCACCAAATGGCTGCCTTTGAACGATTGCTCCGGTGATGCCGCGGTTGATGTATTTGTTTCCGGCAACCACGTTTTCAATCCAGTAATCCTGCTCGCTCTTTTCAAGGCTCTGAAGGCCTGCGGTTAGCCCGTAGTCGGTGCCGTTTTGAATCTCAACGGCTTCCTTCAGGTTCTTTGCAACCATGATTCCTAGAACGGGTCCGAAGCACTCGTTCTGATGGAACCAGCTGCCCGGCTTAACTCCCAGCTTGATTCCTGGGCTCCAGAAGTAACCTTCGTCGTCGAGTTGCTTTGGCTCAAGTAACCAGCTCTCGCCGGGATCTAACGTGGTGAGTGCCCGCAGCAACTTTCCACTCGGCGGAAGAACAAGAGCGCCAATGCTTGAATCGGCAGAGAGCCCAATCTTCATCGAGGAAGCGGCATCGACCAACTGTTCCAAGAACTGCTTGGAACGCTTGACCGAACCAACCAGAATGGCCAGGCTGGCAGCGGAACACTTTTGACCGGCATGGCCGAAGGCGCTCTTCGCCAAGTCGGCCGCGGCTAGATCAAGGTCTGCGTTAGGTGTAATCACGATGGCATTCTTGCCACTGGTCTCAGCACTTAGGTGAAGCGAAGGCTTGTGGTCTTTGAATAGCTCGGCGGTTTCCCAGGATCCGGTGAGCACTACATTGTCGACAGATTCGTGCCCAATCAAATGAAGACCTAAAGGGCCATCTTCCACTCGGACGATTTGCAGAACCGACTTAGGAATTCCCGCCGCCCAAAGCGCTTCCACCATTAGTTCCGAACAGCGTGGAACCTCTGGAGCCGGCTTCAGGATCACCGAGTTACCAGCGGCCAAAGCTGCCAACGTTCCTCCGGCAGGGATAGCCACTGGGAAGTTCCAAGGGGGCGTAACCACTGTGACCCGATAAGGTTCGAACCTTGCATGAGACCTAGACGAGAGATCTTCTATCCGAGATGCATAGAAAGTCGCGAAGTCGATGGCCTCCGAAATCTCGGTATCGGCCTCACCAACGGTCTTGCCCGCCTCGGCAATCATCACCGTGGCAAGTTCAGCTCGCTTTTTTTGTAATTCGCTCGCAGCATTCGTCAAAAGTGCTTTGCGATAGTTCGGGTCTTTTGCCCAAACTCCTGAGGCTTCACTTGCCTCAGCCACAACAGAGTCAATTTCAGTTTCAGTCTTCAAGGTCTGAATCTTCGTGGCCAGTGGTTTCGGGTGAGCTGCGAGTTCCCGAGCCTGAGCGACCGCATTCCTAACCCAAGCCCTGGTTTCCGGCAACGACGGATCGCTGTCTGGTGTGTTCATGCGCTCGGGAGCAGCTTCGTTCAAACGTCTCGGCAATTGTGGCCGTTCATCCAAAGCCTCTACGCTGGCCACAAACCGATCATGTTCGCGCTTGAAGATGGCTTCGCTCTTGGCGATGTCGAAAAGACCCGACATGAAGTTCTCAGGCGAAGCGTTCTCCTCGAGTCTTCTCGTCAGATAGGCGATTGCCACTTCAAACTCGTTCGGGTGAACCACTGGTGTGTAAAGGAGTAAATCACCAACCGTCTTGCGAACGTTCGCTGAAATGTCGACCGCCATACCTTTGAGAAGTTCGAAATCAACCAACGAACTCACCCCACGGCTCTCGGCCAAAAGGTGGGCGAGCGCAATATCGAACAGGTTGTGACCGGCAATGCCGATCCTTACATTCTCAAGTCGCTCGGAAGTTAAGGCCCAATCAAGTACTCGTTTGTAATTAGTGTCGGTCTCGCGTTTGGTTGCGTAGGTTGCCAAGGTCCACCCATGGATGTCTGCATCAACCAACTCCATTGAAAGGTTGGCTCCCTTCACAACGCGAACCTTCAGCGGAGCTCCGCCCTGGGCAACGCGCTTCGCCGCAAACTCCTGAACCCGTTGCATGGCAGCCAAGGCATCAGGCAGGTAGGCCTGCAACACGATTCCCGCTTGAAGCCCGTTGGTTTCTGGAAGCGCCATCAACCGTTCGAAAACTTCAAGGGTCAAAGCCAGATCGCGATACTCTTCCATATCGAGGTTGATGAACTTCGGGGTAGAAGACTTTGCCGCATACAGATAAAGCGGCATCAAACGTTCAATAACGCGATCCACAGTTTCCTCAAAGCCCCACATCGAAACCTGAGAGATCACCGACGAAACCTTGATTGAAACGTAGTCAACGTCGTCGCGTTTTAGAAGCTCAAAAGTCTTCTCAAAACGCCCAAGGGCAGCCTTCTCCCCTAGGACGGCCTCACCAAGCAGGTTCAGGTTCAAGCGGGTGCCATCAGCCCGAGTCGCAGCTATGTGCTTGGTCAGTTGATTGGGTCGAGCATCGGCAATTAGGTGCTTCACGATTTGGCGCAACTTCGCCTGAGCAATCGGAATGACAATCCCTGGGGCTATTGGCGCGGCCAAACCACCAACCCGAATCATGGTTCGGTCTAGAAAAGATAAAGCTATGGGTGGGTTCTTAGCCAAACGAAACAGCTCGTTCGCACACATCCGGTTATCCTCCGGACGAATCACACGGTCAACAAATCGAAGGGTGAAATCAAGACCCCCAGGGTCTTTGAGTATCGCCGAAAGGCGACTCTCGGCCGCCTGCTGGGTATTGCCGGTCTCACTTAGCCACTTACGAACCAGGCTGGTAGCCGGTTCAACAAGCGCCATCAATTCTGCTTTTGGCATGATCGTTTGCTTTCATTCGTCGTTGAATGGACGGGATTAGTCTGCCATCAAACGGTCCAAGCAAAAGGCAAATTAGAGGAAAATAGATGAATTGGTGGGAGAACGGAAACTAGAAAAAGAACAAACCGATCAAAAATCCGGACGCCATACTAATCACGGTCCAGATGATTATGGAAGGCCTTATCGGTCTACCAAAAACAATCCAATCACCTTCTTGGTATCCGCAGTCTGTGCATTTCATGGCTCTACCCACAGCAGGATCCCCATACATCATGCCCTTCGAAGCGACCCAGTCAATCGGGCTCGAGCTAGCTGATTCGGGGCTGCACCTGGGGCACGGTTGAGGGGGAGGAACTGGCATCATCTTCTCAAAACCTAACTTCGCCAGGACGGCAGTTTCCAGCCGAGTTTGATGGCGAGGATGCGGGCGGCGATTATGGTGAAGGCGCCGGCGAGGGCGGAGTAATTGCTGTTGAGGCCGAGGTACTGGAGGAGCCAGATGAAGAGGCCTCCAACGAAGGCTAGGGAGGCGTAGAGCTGGTGGTCGTTTACCAGGCCTGGTATTTCGGCGATTAGGACGTCTCGGATTAGTCCGCCGAAAGCTGCGGTGATT
>JBFYOM010000039.1:0-9421 GCA_041303805.1 Micrococcales bacterium | reverse complement strand
ACGACCCCGGTTGGTTCGTCGGTCTGGGTTTTTCCGCGCGGCTTTGAACAAGGTGAAACCTTGGCACGCGAACTCTTTAGCTAAGGCTTATTCAAGCACCTTTGGCGTTGGGTGAACGCGGAAGAGCAGCGCTGTTCCGGCAATCAGGATGATTACGATTCCCCAGATGCCATAGATGGTGTTGTTGCCAACCCCGAGGAACATTGTGGCTATTCCGATCGACAACGCCCACATGGTTCCAGATAGGAAGCTGATGGCGCGGCCTGTGGTTTGGTAGAGGCCGAATACTTCGCCTTCACGGCCATGCGGCGTGAAACGCGAGACGAAAGTTCGGCTTGACGCTTGAGCAGGCCCCACGAAGAGAGTTAGCAAAAGCCCGAAGATCCAATAGGTGATGGCACCAAAGTCGCGCAGAACGAATAGTGCGATGGCTCCGGCGATAAGACCGATCAACGAACCAAGAATTACGGCTCGGGAACCAAAGATGTCATCTAGTCGTCCACCGATTGCAGCTCCAATCGCTGCGATTACGTTGGCGCCAATTCCATAGAAAATTATTGACGTGGTGTCAAACCCGAAAGCCAAAGTACCTAGCACTGCCCCGAAGGTGAAGACACCCGAGAGGCCGTCGCGGTAAACAGCGCTTGAGATTAGGAACTTGAAAGTTTCCGGAGCCTGCTGGCGAAGAGTCTTTAGCTGCTGGAACACTCCGCGGTAAGAAGCCAGAATACTTTCTTTACGGGCATCGGGTTTCTTGGCAATTTCAGGAACCCAAATAAGCAGAGGAATCGTGAACACTAGAATCCAGGCTGCTGCGAATAGGAAGATGGTGCGGATGTTGATTGCGTTTTCTGTGCCAATTCCAAATACGGGGTTCTCTGGAAGAACGAATCCAACCAGAGCGATCAACAGTAGGATGATTCCGCCGATGTAACCGAGACCCCAGGCGTAACCGGAAATACGACCAATGTTCTTTTCGGTGGTAACACCTTTGAGCATTGCGTAGTAGTTGATGAAAGCTGACTCTTGTATTACCGAACCGATTCCGTAGAGCACGAGACCGAAAAGGAAATATTCCGGTTTTGGTTCGATGAAGAATGCGGAAGCTGTGATAACTACAAGAATTCCGGTGTTCACCAATAGCCAGAACTTGCGACGTCCGTTTTGGTCTGATCTCCGGCCGAGAACTGGAGCAATAAGCGCTAGAACGACACCGGCAATGGCAGTGGCCCAGCCGAGCATGATGTCAGCGTTCTCCATTCCCGAAGCTACTGCACCAGTCAGATAGACCGGGAAGATGAAGGTCTGCATGAGTGTTGGGTAAGGTTGCTCGGCCCAGTCCCAGAGAGCCCATGAGAATGTGACGCGCTTCGAACGTTTCGGTGCAATGCCGTTTGTCATGGCTAAAGCCTATGACTCTTATTGGGCGACACAAACAAACTTTTTGTCTGTTTTTGCTAACGATTAAAACTTGAGTCATTCACACTCAACTCTCAGGTTATTTACTTGACAACTAATGCCAGCTTTGCGAAACTTGAGTCAACAGTGCTCAACTTTGAGTGCGTTGAATAACGACTCGTAGCAATACGACAAAACAAGGAGAAACACATATGGCACGTGCAGTAGGCATCGACCTCGGCACCACCAACAGCGCGGTTAGCGTGCTGGAAGGTGGAGAGCCCACCGTAATCGCTAACGCAGAAGGCTTCCGCACCACCCCTTCGGTGGTTGCATTCACCAAAGACGGCGAGGTGCTCGTCGGTGAAACCGCTAAGCGTCAGGCAGTAACCAACGTAGATCGCACCATCGCATCGGTGAAGCGTCACATGGGAACCGACTGGACCTTCAAAGTCGACGACAAGAAGTACACCCCGCAGGAAATATCCGCACGTATTTTGGCCAAGCTAAAGCGCGACGCCGAAACTTACCTCGGCGAGCCAGTAACCGACGCGGTAATTACCGTGCCTGCTTACTTCAACGACGCCGAGCGTCAGGCCACCAAGGATGCTGGTGAGATCGCCGGACTAAACGTTCTACGAATCATCAACGAGCCAACCGCGGCGGCGCTCGCCTACGGCCTAGACAAGGGTAAAGAAGACGAACTCATCCTGGTCTTTGACCTCGGTGGCGGAACCTTCGACGTCTCGCTACTAGAAGTTGGCAAGGACGACGAATTCTCGACCATCCAGGTTCGTGCCACCTCGGGCGACAACCGTCTCGGCGGCGACGACTGGGACCAGCGTGTAGTTGACCACCTAGTCAAGAAGTTCAAGGAAACCACTGGCGTGGACGTATCGGGCGACAAGATTGCTCTGCAGCGTCTGAAGGAAGCAGCCGAGCAGGCGAAGAAGGAACTTTCGCAGTCGATGACCGCGAACATCCAGCTTCCATACCTATCGCTAACCGAGAACGGCCCTGCAAACCTAGACGAGACCCTAACCCGCGCTCAGTTTGAGCAGATGACCGAAGACCTCTTGGCTCGCACCAAGAAGCCATTCACCGACGTCATCAAGGAAGCCGGCGTGAAGGTAGCAGACATCGCGCACGTCGTCCTAGTTGGTGGATCGACCCGTATGCCAGCCGTGACCGAACTGGTCAAGGAGCTAACCGGTGGTCGCGAACCAAACAAGGGCGTAAACCCAGACGAGGTAGTAGCAGTAGGCGCAAGCTTGCAAGCCGGAGTTCTAAAGGGTGAGCGTAAAGACGTTCTACTAATCGACGTGACCCCGCTAAGCCTAGGAATCGAAACCAAGGGTGGCATCATGACGAAGTTGATTGAGCGAAACACCGCAATTCCAACCAAGCGTTCGGAAACCTTCACCACGGCCGAAGACTCACAGCCATCGGTAACCATCAACGTTTTCCAGGGTGAGCGCGAGTTCACCCGCGACAACAAGTCGCTCGGAAACTTCGACTTAACCGGAATCGCACCAGCCCCACGCGGAGTTCCACAGATCGAGGTAACCTTCGACATCGATGCCAACGGTATCGTGCACGTGTCTGCCAAAGACAAGGGCACCGGTAAAGAGCAGTCGGTCACCATCACCGGTGGCGGAAGCTTGCCGAAGGAAGACATCGAGCGCATGGTCAAGGAAGCGGAAGAACACGCAGCCGAAGACAAGCAGCGCCGCGAAGAGCAGGAAACCCGAAACGCAGCAGAAAACTTCGCTTACCAAACCGAGAAGCTAATCAAAGACAACGATGAGAAGCTACCGGAAGACGTAAAGACCGAAGTTCAGGCCGACATCGATGAACTGAAGACCGCGCTCGCGGGAGACGACATCGAAGCCATCAAGGCAGCACAGGAGAAGGCCAGCACTTCTTCGATGAAGCTAGGCGAGGCACTAACCGCGGCCGCAGCTGCTGCCGAGGAGGCTCCAGCCGGTGAAACCGCTTCGGATGAAGACGTAGTCGACGCAGAAGTGGTCGAAGACGAGGACGAAAAGAAGTAATGACTGAAGAAAACCAGAACGAAGGCGAAAAGCAGCCTGAAGAGCAGATTGAGGAGGCCACCTCAAACGAGGCGGTCGACCCAATCGACTCTGAGCTGGCAGATCTAGTCGACGAAACTGGGCCGATCAGCAAAGAAGCCGAGTTGCTAAACGACTTACAGCGTTTGCAAGCCGAATTCGTGAATTACAAGGCACGCGTTGAACGCGATCGCGACCAGGCTAGAAACCTAGCAATCGCCGAAGCGTTCCGTGCCCTGCTACCGGCACTCGACGACCTCACTCGTGCGGAAGCGCACGGTGACCTAGAAGGTTCTCCGTTTGCAGCGGTCGTTACCAAGATTCGTAATGCCGGCGACAAATTCGGTTTGAAAGCTTTCGGAGAAAAGGGCGAAAAGTTCGATCCAGAACTACACAACGCTCTGGTTCAAACTCCTTCTGCCGAAGTAACCGAAACCATCATCGCCGACGTGGTTGAACCTGGCTACAAGCTTGGCGATCGTTTATTGCGACCAGCAATGGTCGCGGTTAACATTCCGGAATAGGGGCAATCATGGCTAGTCAAGACTGGTTTGAAAAGGACTTCTACAAAATCCTGGGCGTTGCCAAGGACGTTTCTGAAGCTGAACTCAAAAAGGTTTACCGCAAGCTAGCTCGTGAGTTCCACCCGGATTCCAACCAAGGGAACGCTAAGGCTGAAGCCAGATTCAAAGAAATCTCTGAGGCCTACAGCGTGCTTAGCGATAAAGACCAACGAGCAGAATACGACCAAATGCGTGCCATGGGTTCAGGCCCAAGGTTCACAGGTGGTCAAGGCTTCCCTGGTGGCCAAGGTTTCCCTGGCGGAGCAGCCGGATTCGAAGACGTTTTCTCTAACCTTTTTGGCGGCGGCATGGGCGGCGGCTTCGGTGGTTTTGGTGGTCCGCAACGAGGTCAGGATATGAGCCAC
Source organism: Micrococcales bacterium (assembly GCA_041303805.1). Taxonomy (GTDB): domain Bacteria; phylum Actinomycetota; class Actinomycetes; order Actinomycetales; family Microbacteriaceae; genus Rhodoluna. The sequence continues at coordinate 5,023 of JBFYOM010000039.1, read as the reverse complement.
CGAGCAACCATCGACTTCATCGACTCAATCAAGGGAACCACCCTGAAACTCAACTTCGACCGTGGCGGTGCCGTTCAGGTGAAAATTCCGGCCGGAATCCAAGACGGACAGAAGGTAAAGGTGCGGGGGAAGGGATCCCCTTCGCCAAACGGTGGCGAAGCCGGAGACCTCATCGTCTCGGTTCACGTGAAGCCACACCCGGTTTTCGTTCGCGACGGCAACAACCTTCGCGTCTCAGTTCCGGTCACTTTTGTGGAAGCCTCACTTGGCGCAACCATCTCGGTGCCAACCCTCGGTGGAGAGCCGGTGAAACTCAAAGTTGCACCAGGCACCCCGAACGGACGAGTGCTTCGAGTGAAAGGCAAAGGCGTTGAATCGTCGAAGGGTGCCGGAGATCTCATGGCAACCGTAGAAATTGCCGTGCCTTCTCACCTTTCTGAAAAGGCCAAGAAGAAACTCGAAGAGTTCAACGATTTAGTTCCCCAGGAAGACCCGAGAGAAGACCTGCTCCTTCGAGCCGGCCTTCTATAGGAGGTAGCAAGTGGAAGAGTTCGACGAAAACACACCGATGTTCGCCATCGCCGTTGCTGCCGAACTGTCTTACATGCACCCTCAAACCCTGCGCCAATACGACCGTATGGGATTGGTGATTCCAGTGAGAACCGGTGGCCAGTCGCGTAGGTACACCATGCGCAACATAGCTCAGCTTCGAGAAATCGCAAGGTTGTCTAACGAAGGCGTAAGCCTCGAAGGCATCCGACGCATCTTGGAGTTAGAAAACCAAAACAACGAACTGCAAAGACGAGTTCGCGATTTGGAAACCGCATTAGCCAACGAGTTAATGAACCGCCCTGGCGCCAGAGTGTTTGCCGCGGGAGAAACGGGAATCGAAAGCCTCGCCAGAGGCCAACGCCCCGCCCGAAATACTCAAGTCGTCTTGTGGCGGGCGAAGTAAACCTTCGCGCAAAGGAGTAACAAATGAACCAACAGCAAGAAGAACAGAAAAGCGCCTTAGAGCGTTTCGGCATCGACCTAACCGAGCGCGCTCGTGAAGGAAAGTTCGACCCGGTTATCGGCCGCGACTCAGAAATTCGCCGCGTTGCCCAGGTGCTTAGCCGCCGAACCAAAAACAACCCGGTACTCATCGGTGAGCCGGGCGTTGGAAAGACTGCGGTAGTAGAAGGTCTCGCGCAGCGCATCGTCGCTGGTGACGTTCCAGAAAGCTTGAAAGATAAGCGACTAATCTCGCTGGATCTAGCGGCCATGCTTGCCGGAGCCAAGTTTCAGGGCGAATTCGAAGAACGCCTCAAAGCCGTCCTAGCTGAAATTAATGCTGCCGAGGGCCAGATCATCACGTTCATCGATGAACTTCACACCTTGGTTGGAGTTGGTGGTGGCGGAAGCGCCATGGACGCATCAAACATGCTCAAGCCAATGCTTGCCCGAGGTGAACTTCGCCTAATCGGTGCCACCACGCTAGACGAATACCGACAGTACATTGAAAAGGATTCCGCACTCGAACGCCGTTTCCAGCAGGTTTACGTTGGCGAACCGTCGGTGGTTGATACCGTGGCAATTCTTCGCGGACTCAAGGAACGCTACGAGGCCCACCACAAGGTGGCTATTGCCGACAGCGCTTTGGTTGCCGCTGCAAACCTTTCCAACCGTTACATCACCGGCCGCCAACTTCCAGACAAAGCCATCGACCTAATCGATGAGGCAGCCAGCCGTTTGCGTATGGAAATCGACTCCGCGCCGGTTGAGATTGATGAACTGAAACGCTCCGTGGACCGACTACCTAAAGGATAGGAACGACAAATTACAAGAATTGTCGAAGCGTTGGGAAGCCGAGCGCGCCGAACTGAACCGCGTTGGAGAACTCAAGACCAAACTCGATTCAATTCGCATCGAAGCCGAACGCGCACAGCGTGAAGGAAATCTCGAACGCGCATCGCGCCTGCTCTATGGTGAAATCCCATCCCTCGAAAAAGAGCTGAGCGAGCTAGAAAAAGAAGAGAACCAGAACAAAGAACGCATGGTCAACGACCAGGTTGGTGAAGACGACATCGCGGCTGTGGTTTCCGCGTGGACTGGAATTCCAACCGGCCGACTTCTTGCTGGCGAGAGTCAGAAGCTCCTAAATCTTGAAGCCGAACTTGGTAAGCGTCTAATTGGTCAGAAGTCTGCTGTGAGATCGGTCGCCGATGCGGTTCGCCGCACGAAGGCCGGCATTTCCGACCCAGACCGTCCAACCGGATCGTTCCTATTCCTAGGCCCAACCGGTGTAGGTAAAACCGAACTTGCCAAATCTTTGGCCGAATTCCTGTTTGATGACGAAAAGGCAATGATCCGAATCGACATGAGCGAATACGGAGAGAAGCACTCGGTTTCCAGATTGCTCGGAGCCCCTCCGGGATACATCGGCTACGAAGAGGGTGGCCAGCTAACCGAAGCAGTTCGTCGTCGCCCTTACTCGGTAGTTCTCCTAGACGAAGTTGAGAAAGCCCACCCGGAAGTCTTCGACGTGCTGCTTCAAGTTCTCGACGACGGCCGCCTCACGGACGGTCAGGGTCGCACGGTGGACTTCAGAAATGTCATCCTGATTCTCACCTCAAACCTTGGTTCTCAGTTCCTGATCGACCAAGAACTAACCGAAGAGCAAAAGCGTCTCGGTGTTCTGGACATCGTGAGAAGTCACTTCAAACCAGAGTTCCTGAACCGCCTCGACGACATCGTGGTGTTTAGCGCACTCAGCCGAGAAGAGCTGGGAGCCATCGTTGAAATCAACATCGATCGTCTTCTAAAGCGCCTCGAAAGCAAACGAATTCAACTGGCAATCACTCCAGCCGCTAGGTCTTGGTTGGCCAGCGAAGGTTGGGATCCAATTTATGGAGCCAGACCGTTGAGGCGTCTTATGCAGCAGCAGATCGATGACCAGCTAGCGAACCTGGTGTTAGCCGGTTCAATTCACGACGGTGAAGTAGTAAAAGTCGATTTGAATTCGGAAAATACCGGCCTGACCCTAGAAACGGCGAAACTGTAACGAAACATTCGCCACGGCGAAAAATCTGGAACTCTGGTTGCGTAAATAACTAGACTTTTGGCTATGTCTAAAACAGAAGAACGTTCTTACGGTCAGGGCGCCCAGGGCGAGCCAGCCGTACCTAAATCCTCCAAGGTAACCTACGGTCAGCGAATTCGCTACGCCATCGATAACTCGTTCGGTAAGAGTGGCGTGTTCGCCCTCTACATGCTGCTTGCCATCGCGGTTGCAGCGTTCTTGATCGTGGTCATCCGTTACGGATTACACCTGATTCCATTCCTCATCACACCGGAAACAGCAAAGGCAACTGTTACCTTCGACGACTTCTGGTCTTCATTTACCTCAATTCTCGGCAAGGGCGGAGAAGGAACTTGGGCAGACCGAATTGTCGGTGTTCTCTACTGGTTCATTGCAATCATCTCCGGCGGTACCGTTACCGGTTTCATCGTTGGCTTAATCAACGCGGCACTAGCAGAGATCAAAAAAGGTCGCTCGCCAATCATCGCTCGCAACCACACACTAATCCTTGGCTGGTCGAACCGCATCTACCCAATCTTGAAGGAGATTGAAGAGGCCGGCCGTAACCAGCGCAAGAAACCAACCGTGGTGATCTTCGCGAACAAGTCTCGTGAAACCATGGAGCAGCTAATCAAGAACAACGCCGGTGCCCTAAAGCGCCTAGATGTTGTTACCCGCACCGGAGACCTAAACTCTCTTGAAGAGCTTAAGCGCACTCAGCTAGGCCACTCGAAGTCGGTAATCATCCTCGACGACATCGCTTCAAGTGACGCAGCGGTTGTCAACACCGTATTTGCGGTCAAGGCTCTCAACGCCAACCCAAACTTGAAGTTAATTGCCGAAATCGATGACAAGACCGTGGCCCAATCACTTTCGGTAGCCACCAAGGGTCAGGTAATTCCAATTCGTTCGCACGACATCATCGCTCGTGTAACCGCTCAGGCTTCACGCCAGCCAGGTCTAGCAGCTGTCATTCTTGACCTGCTCGACTTCGGAGGCGACGAAATCTACTTCCAGCAGGTTCCTGCGCTTGCCGGCAAAACCTATAAGGAAGCTGTGGTTTCGTTCAACGACGCCAGCGTTATCGGTTTGGCTCACGCCGACGGCACGGTTGCAATCAACCCAGCTATGACCACCAAGCTAAAGGCCGACGACAAGGTTATTGCCGTTGCCGAAGACGACGACAAGGTTGTCTACACCGGCCCAACCGACCTAGTTGCTAAGTCGAAGCCCGTTGCCAAGAAGGTTCCAGCACGCAAGCCAGAGCACCTACTAGTTATCGGTTGGTCTGCAATGGGCCGCACAGTCCTAGGCGAACTTGCACCATTCATGGTCAAGGGTTCAACCGTTCACATCATTGCGAAGAAAGACTACGTAAAGAAATCTGAAACCGAAGACCTGAACTTCGGCGATGTAAAGACAACCTTCGCCTACACCTCTGGCGACATTAACGACATGTCGATTGCCGCCAGCGCCAAGCACTACGACCAGGTTCTCGTGCTCGGTTACCGTAAGGGTGTAACCATCGCCGATGCTGATGCACTAACCATGCTCACCATGCTTCAGTTGAACGAACTCTTCGAGCAAGATGGTAACGGCGTTGAGCCAACCCGCTTGGTTGCTGAAATCCTAGACTCCAGCAAGGCTGAAATTGCTCGTGTTGCAGCAGTAGACGACCTAGTAGTTAGCGACAAGTTAGCCGCCCTACTAATGACTCAGATCAGCGAGAACGTGCAACTAGCTCCTGTTTTCGAGGACCTATTCGATGTTGATGGCGCCTCACTAAACCTGAAGCCAATCGAATACTTCGCCGACCTCGGCAAGCAAATCACCTATGGCGAACTAGTTGCTCAGGCAGCAGCCCGCGGCGACAGCGCAATCGGTATTCGCATCCAGGCAAACTCCAGCAAGGACGGCTCAACCGGTGTTGAGCTAAACCCAAGCAAGCACGCCACCTACAAG
>JBFYOM010000038.1:0-9903 GCA_041303805.1 Micrococcales bacterium | reverse complement strand
CGGCGAGCGAGCGAAGAGTCACCTTCTAGAGGCCAACCTTCGATTGGTAGTTAGCCTTGCTAAAAGATATACAGGGCGAGGAATGCAATTTTTGGATTTGATTCAAGAGGGCAATCTTGGCCTAATTCGCGCGGTTGAAAAGTTCGATTACACCAAGGGGTACAAGTTCTCGACATACGCTACCTGGTGGATTCGCCAAGCGATCACTCGTGCGATGGCAGACCAGGCGAGAACAATTCGCATCCCTGTTCACATGGTTGAAGTAATTAACAAGCTGGCACGTGTTCAAAGGCAACTACTCCAAGATTTGGGACGCGAGCCGACTCCGGAAGAATTGGCTAGGGAACTAGACATGACTCCGGAAAAGGTTGTCGAAGTTCAGAAGTATGGTCGCGAACCAATCTCGTTGAGCACACCGCTTGGTGAGGATGGCGACAGCGAATTCGGAGATTTGATTGAGGACACTGAGGCCGTAAGCCCGCTCGAAGCCGTTACGGCTGCAGCGCGCAAGCGTGAACTTGAGAGAATCCTTTCGACCATGAGCGATCGCGAAGCATTAATTCTTAGGCACCGCTACGGTCTAATTGACGGAATTCCTAAGACGCTGGATCAAATCGGCGAAGAGATCGGTGTTACCCGCGAGCGAATTCGCCAGATCGAAAACAAAGCGATTTCCAAACTGAAGCACCCAACACGTGCACAGCGTCTCAGTGAGTTCCGCGGAAACTAAATGATTCCATTAGCCGTGTTGATGGGCAAGGCTCTTCGCTTTGTCCTTCGGCTTCTCGGCGGCGGCTCTGCAGTGCCCGGTAAAGTGGCGTTGCTTATCGAACCGCAGTTTCTAGAGAAGACCATCGGTCGAATGAAACGCGGTGTGTATTTTGTATCTGGATCCAATGGCAAATCCACGACGACTGCGATGCTTGTGGCTGTTCTGCGGAAGCACGGGCTAGCTGTTTTAAGTAACCCGGCCGGAGCAAATCTCCCGCAAGGTCTCGCGTCTGCTGTGGTTGCGGAGGTAAGCGTTTTTGGAAAGCTCAAGCAGGACATTGCCATCCTCGAAGTGGATGAGGCCTACGGCAAACTAATTGCGGAAAAAGTTGCGCCAAACGGTCTGCTTTTGACCAACCTTCAGTTTGATCAATTGAATCGATTCCACTCTCCAGAAGATGTCTATAAATACCTAGACACACTTGCCTTGATGACTAAAGACCTCATTGTGGTTAATGGTTCCGATCCCAACACAGAGCGTCTTGGGTTGAGCCACTCAGAGCGACTTGTTGCAACTGGTGTTTATGCCACCTCGAAGGCTCAAAGCGTCGCAACAAATGGCTTGCTTGCTGCTCCAAGTTTTTCAAAAGACCTCGGAAACTTGACTTCGGCAGCGACTCTTCTAGATGTGATGGGCGAGGAGGCCCTAATTGAAGTCTCCGGAGCCCAAGTCGGCCTGAATCTACCATCGGCAGGCCTTCACTACGCGATTGACGCTGCCTTGGCTATTGGCTTGGCACAGTCAATACTCGCTGGCGAATTTGACTTACAGACGGCCGGTACGGCCATCTCAGAATCTCTTCCCGTTTACGGAAGAGGCGAGAAAATCACCTATCGAGGCCAAGAGATTCACGTAATTATGATGAAGAATCTTCCGAGCCTTCAGGCGAACCTGGACGCGCTTCAATCCGCCCCCGAGTGTGTCTGGATCTCGGTCGACGAAGGTACTCCAGATCCTTCGTGGATTTACGACATCGACCTCGCGAAACTCACTCAAGTTCAAGTGATCTCCGGTACAAAAACTTATCAGTGGGCGACCCGGTTGGCCTATTCGGGCGTTCCATTTGGTGAGTTAATGGAAGACGAAGCGAAGGCCTTGGAATACTTCCTCAGCCTTCCTGGTGAGCGCAAGACGGCAATCGTCAACTACGAGCAGATGATGTGGTTGCGAAAGAAACTGGGTCTCATGGATTTGGAGGGCAGCCTTGAATAGTCTCAAAATCCTTCATCTCCTTCCGCGTACCCTGAAGTTAAACGGAGAAGCGGGCAACGTAGCCGTTTTGGCAGCCAGAGCTTTCAGCGCCGGCATTGAAACACAGGTTGAACTATGCGATTTGGAAGATTCATTGCCTCAATTGCGACCAGACATAATTTTCATTGGCTCAGGCACAACCTCTGCAACCCTTGCTGCGGGAGAATTTTTAAGAACTAATAGAAAACAGATCCTGAGCTGGGTGGTCGAGGGTTCAACGGTTGTTGCTGTTGGAACTGGGTTCGACTTAATTTCCAACAACTTCACTCTTGAAAATGGGGACTCCGTTCCCACACTCGGACTTACCGATACAAGCCATTTCGAAACCTATAAACATTTAGTCGGTGAAGTTGTCCTTGAAAACAGTTCAGCAGGGTTCATTAATTCAGACCGTCGGATTTTCCGCGAGAATGATGATTGCGCATTTGGTGTAGTGACTGCATCTGATGACAAGGCTTTAGTTGGTTATTTGGATGGGTATAGGGCTAAGAACATCTGGGCCAGTAACGTTCAGGGGCCATGGTTACCGATGAACCCGGAAATAGCTGATGAGATCCTCTCTTCCCAGATCAGCGCCTACCAACCATCTTCAGAAATGCTGAAAATCTCGGAGTTGTCTGAAAAGGCCCGATTGGCGATTTCAAGAAGAGTAAGTAACTAGGTTCGCCTTAATCCCTGTGAAAAGCTCATCGGTGACGGTCTCGGCCAGTTCACTAAATTCTTCCGCGGTTACCACCGCGTGATCACCGAAAACATGAACCAGGCCTCCAATTTCGTACTCTCCGGTTTCGATTCGACTTGCCAGAGGCCCGATTTCCAGAACCTTATAGGGTTTACCAGCGACATTGACAGATAGTTTTCCTGCAACAGAACTAAACAAGCCATGCAGGAAACCCATGGAGATTACGCCGGGAGAAAGCACCTCGGCTGTGACCGTCATTACGGATTGCAATCCAAAACTTCTTGCAGTTTGACCACTGACGGGAGAAGTTCCAAAGGCGCTAACTCCAATGCGAACTAAATCGAATCTACTACCAGGGTTTGAGAAGGCTGCGGGGCTAGATGCTATGTGGCGGTATCCAACGAATCCAAGTTTTCTGGCGATTTCAAAACCCTGATCGAATACGGCTAGCTGTGCATTATCCTCGGCCGCTGAAGTGCCCGAGAGGTGCGACCAGATTGCCTCAACCACGATGGTGTTCTCGCTCTCCAGAGTCAAAGCTCGCGCTACCAGGGCAGTCCAGTTTTCAATTCGGCAGCCATTTCGACTCAGGCCAGTATCGAGCTTTAGATGAACCTTTGCTCGACCAGGCGTGGCTGCAATGTTCTCCAATTCCTCAATTGAACTAGCGCTCAGTTCAACGCCCGTTCGAATAGCGGTCGAAAAGTCGCTTTGAGGTGAGTGAAGCCAGGCGAAACACGGCTTGGTAATGCCCGACTTGCGAAGATGTATCGCCGATTCAATGTCCAATACACCAAGAATCTCAATTCCGCTTTCGACGGCAGCCTTGGCGGTTTCAACTAGCCCATGCCCATAACCATCAGCCTTCACAACAGCCATTACTTTAGCGGGAGCCATGGTGGCAATGATCTGCCTTAGGTTCTCCTGATAGCGGTCAATATGAACAATCTTGGTTACCGTCATCAGTTCCACACCCTGGCAACGCGGTTGGTGATTCGTCCAAGGACTTCCAAAGGCGACATGGTCAGAGAATCAGCGAACTCGCCGAGAGTGTAGTCCTGGTCGAAGAATATAGCTTCTGATCCGATTGCTGGTTTCACAGGCCCTAGGTCTAGTACACATTGGTCCATGGCGATTCTACCTATTTGGGGGAAACGAGTTCCAGCGACTTCAATTGAAATAGTGTTAGTGGCTTTTCTAGGGATGCCATCAGAAAATCCGATCGCGACCAAACCAAGATTTGTGGCGCTAGCGGTCTCGGCTAGGTAACCGTAGGAAACGCCTGTTTTCTCAGGAACTTTCTTTACGGAAACCAACTCACCAACCAGCGAAACTGCGGAGATACCATTGCGAAAGCCAAGAGCCTTTTCCAAGAGCAACAGTTCTGATCCGTACAAACCTAAAAGGCCGTTATTGGTCATGCACGCTTCGAGCATCGGCTTAACGGCGTCTAGTTCGAGCGAAAGATTTGAAAGGTTGGCCTCGATTGCTCCCTTTGAAAAGCGCAACTCTCGAAGCAACGAACCCGGTTGTGCGCGATTGACCATAGAGCCAATTCTAGACAGGCCCGTGTCAGTAAGGGGTAAAGCCTCTCGGCTCGGTTAGCATCTTGTAGTGCCCAATAACGACTACTCAGCTCGCCATCTCTCTGTCTTAGAAGGGCTCGAGGCCGTTCGTAAGCGCCCGGGTATGTACATCGGTTCAACCGATTCCCGAGGATTAATGCACTGCCTCTGGGAGATTATCGACAACTCAGTCGACGAAGCCCTTGCCGGACACGGAAACACAATCGACGTGGTGCTACACAACGACAATTCAGTTGAAGTGCGAGACAAAGCTCGAGGAATCCCTGTAGACATTGAGCCCAAGACCGGACTTTCCGGTGTCGAAGTGGTTTTTACAAAGCTGCACGCTGGTGGAAAGTTCGGATCTGGTTCGTATGCCGCGTCCGGTGGTTTGCATGGAGTTGGCGCATCTGTGGTCAACGCACTCTCCGCAAGGCTTGATGTTGAAGTTGATCGTGGCGGAAAAACCTACGCGATGTCTTTTCGCAGGGGAGAGCCAGGAGTCTTTGATGACTCTAAGGGAATTGGCATCGACAGCCCATTCAAGCCTTTCGAGGACGGCAGTGAACTCAGGGAAATCGGCAAGGTGGGCAAGGACATTACCGGCACCAGAGTGCGTTATTGGACAGATCCACAAATATTTATCAAGGATGCAAGATTTGAATTCGAGGATCTCCTCGGAAGGGCAAGACAAACCGCTTTCTTGGTGAGCGGATTGTCGCTTTCTGTTCGCGACGAGCGTGGCGCCGAGCCTCAAGAACACAAATTTAAATTTGACGGTGGCCTTACCGAGTTTGCCGAATATTTGGCCAAAGACTCAGCCCTCACAAACACTTGGTCCATTACCGGAGCCGGAGACTACACAGAGACCGTCCCAGTGTTAGATGAGTCGGGAAACATGGTCTCGCGCGAAGTGAATAGAACCTGTGCAGTGGAAGTTGCCCTGCGATGGGGTACGGGCTACGACTCTGACCTGAAGTCTTTTGTGAATATCATTGCAACTCCTAAGGGTGGAACACACGTCGCTGGCTTTGAAGCCGGACTAATCAAGGCTTTGAGAGCTCAAATCGATGCCAACGCTAGAAAGCTAAAGCTCGGAAACGACAAGGTTGAAAAGGAAGACATCCTTGCTGGTATGACTGCGATTGTTTCCGTTCGTATTGCAGAGCCTCAGTTTGAAGGTCAAACCAAGGAAATCCTAGGGACTCCCGCCGTTCGAAACATTGTCACAAATGTTGTGGCCAAAGCTCTTTCCGAGCGACTTACTTCCACAAAGCGCGACGACAAGTCACAATCGGCTCTCTTATTGGAGAAAATTGTCGCCGAGATGAAGTCCAGGATTTCCGCCAGGACGCACAAGGAAACGCAACGCCGTAACGGCGAAACTGAGGTCTCCGAATTGTTCATCGTGGAGGGTGATTCGGCTCTTGGAACAGCCAAACTGGCTAGGAATAGCGAGTATCAGGCCTTGTTGCCGATCAGAGGAAAGATCCTGAACGTTCAGAAGGCTTCGGTTGCAGACATGCTCTCGAACACCGAATGTGCATCGATTATTCAGGTTCTTGGTGCTGGTTCAGGGCGAAGTTTCGAACTCGATGTGGCTAGATACGGCAAAGTTATTCTCATGAGCGACGCGGATGTTGATGGCGCCCACATTCGCACCCTATTACTGACCTTGTTCTTCCGCTACATGAGACCTCTGGTTGAAGCCGGAAGGGTTTTCGCGGCCGTTCCTCCGTTACACCGCGTTGTCATCGTAAATCCTGGTTCTAAGGCGAATGAGACGGTTTATACCTACTCGCAGGCAGAACTCGAAGCACTTTTGGCAAAGCTGGCTGCCGAAGGCAAGCGCTACCAGGAACCCATCCAGCGCTATAAGGGTCTTGGTGAGATGGACGCCGACCTGTTGGCTGAAACGACCATGGACCGTGATCACAGAACTCTCAGAAGGGTCCGGGTTGAGGATGCCGCGGCTGCTGAAAAGGTCTTCGAATTACTCATGGGTAACGAAGTTGCACCTCGAAGGGATTTTATAATCGACTCGGCCGATAGTTTCGATACCGAGAAAATCGACGCCTAGATACTATCTGGTTCCAACGCTGTAGATCGGCACATCAAGCTGTTCACCGCTGGCGTCGCGCTTACCTAAGTCGATTGCACCGAGTTCAATTGGTTTGCCATCGGCAGCGCAGGCGAGGGCATCCAACGATGTGACAGCTGCAAAGTAAAGGTGATCCTCATTGCGAATGAACTTGTGAGCTCGGACGCCTCCGGTGGCTCTTCCCTTCGCAGGGAATTCGGTCAGAAGGGAACGCTTTAGGCTGCCACCGTCAATGCCAGCTAGGGTGCTTTCCGACTTGGCCGCCGTGATTACTTGTACTTCGGTCTCATTCGAGACCGTTCCGAAAGCAATCACAGAAGCACCTTCGCCAAGGTTTATTCCGGCGATTCCCGCCGCGCTACGACCAGTGGCGCGAACGCCTGATGAATCAAAACGCAGCAATTGAGCGTCTGAAGTGATCAAGACATACTGTGTGGCATTTTCGGCTATTCCGGCCCCAATGACCTTGTCGCCGTCTTTGAGGCTGATTACTTCGAACAAGTCTTTAGCAGGCCAGTCTGCAGTTACTCGCTTAATTACTCCATGTGCGGTCGCTAAAGCAATTTCCGAACTGGACGAAAGGTCGAAGACTCCGATGAGACTTTCGTCACTGGACAGACCTACAAACTGGTCCACCTTGACTGCAGAGTTCGGGTCGAAGGTTTCTCCAACTGGGGGAATGTCGCCGGCGTGAATTCTGTGCATTACTCCGGTGCTAGTTAGGAATCCAAGATCCTTACGAGTTGAAGTTTCGATGTGAGCTGCAACAACGTCGTGTTTCTTTCGTTTGACACCTGGTTCACTTGCTACAAACGTCGGGGTGCGCCCTAGTAGACCGCTGGCAGTGAGAAAAATTGAGCACTCAGTGTCTGCAAGTTCCGCGCCTGAAGCAACTGCCTTCGCGTTGCTCACAGCTTTGATTTCTCCACTTTCAGATAGGAGTTGGGTGCGTCTTGCATCTCCATACTTGTCTGCAACGGCCTGCAGTTCCTCTGCGACGAGACCTCGCAACAAGGATTCATCCGAGAGCAACTTTTCGAGCTGCTCAATTTCTGACTTCAATGAACTGGCTTCTGCGTCTAACTCCAATTTGCTGAATTTGGTGAGGCGTCGGAGCTTCAATTCGAGAATGTATTCCGCTTGAATCTCGGAGAGCTTGAAGTGGTCCATGAGGCCGGTTCTTGCTGCATCAACCTCATCGGCGTTGCGAATGATCCTAATAACTTCATCAATCTCAAGAATTGCCTTCAGTAAACCCTCAACCAGGTGTAGTCGAGCCCTCTTCTTTCCAAGACGATTGTTGCTTCGCCGGCGGGTAACCAGAATGCGATGGGCGAGAAATACGCCTAGAAGTTCTCGTAGCCCGAGTGTCTGGGGTCGACCACCAACTAATGCCACGTTGTTGATTCCGAATGAGTCTTCCATCGGCGTGAAACGATAAAGAAGATCCAAGACGACTTCTGGATCAAATCCGGTCTTTAGCTCAATAACCAACTTCAAACCATTGGTGCGGTCAGTCAGGTCGGTTACCGCCGCGATGCCTTGCAACTTTTTATTGTTGACGCCCTCTTTGATTTTCTCGATTACTTTTTCTGGTCCCACCAGATATGGAAGTTCGGTAACAACGAGACCCAATTTTCTCGGGCTCACGCTCTCCACAGTCACTTTTGCGCGAGTTTTAAAACTTCCACGACCGGTTTCATAAGCATCCCGAATACCATCGAGTCCGACAATGATTCCCCCGGTTGGGAGATCTGGCCCAGGCACGTACTTCATGAGTTTGGCCGTGGTCGAATCAACATTCTCAAGAAGATGGATGGCAGCCGCAATAACTTCGCGTAAATTGTGCGGCGCCATGTTCGTTGCCATGCCTACCGCAATACCCGCAGCGCCATTGACTAGAAGGTTAGGAAAGGCGGCCGGAAGAACTTCTGGTTCGGTTAGCTGAGCGTCGTAGTTGGGTTTGAAGTCAACAACGTCTTCATCTAGGTCTTCGTTCATGAGCATGGCGGCTTGGCTGAGGCGCGCCTCGGTGTATCGAGCGGCAGCCGGACCGTCGTCAAGGCTTCCAAAGTTACCGTGGCCATCAATCAGCGGCATTCGCAGGGAGAAATCCTGCGCCATGCGAACCATGGCATCATAGATCGCTCCGTCGCCGTGGGGGTGTAGCTTTCCCATTACCTCACCGGTGACGCGAGCAGATTTCACATGACCTTTATCGGGCCTGAGTCCCATTTCACCCATTTGGTAGACGATTCTGCGATGAACTGGCTTCAAGCCGTCTCGCGCGTCAGGGAGCGCTCTCGAATAAATTACCGAGTACGAATACTCCAGAAATGACTCTTGCATTTCCAGAGTGAGGTCGATATCGACAATTTTTTCGGTCGGTGTGTTGTTATTCGTCATAGTTTCTTTTGGTGCTGTGGCAAACTCTAGGGGATGAACCCTTTGATGCTACCGCCAGCCCCAAAAGATGTGGGGAGGCTCTCTGCAGTTTTACCTAGTGCTTTAGCATCACTAGGTCTCGGGCTTACTAATCACCTTCGACTTCCCCGAGTTCAGCATTCGGTAGTCATCTTCGTTGACGGTCTTGGTTTCGAAAACGTCGCGACCGCTGGGGCACATGCGAAATTCCTTAATCGGAATTTAGAAAAGTCCATTCGATGTGAATTCCCGAGTACTACCGCGACGTCGATCGCTGGTTTTGCAACTGGCAGCAGGTCAAACGTTCACGGTTTGATTGGTTACACCGTATTCAACCGGAGCACTAAAACCACTATGAATTTGCTAACTGGCTGGACATCAAGGGTCGAGGCGTCGAGATTCAAACTGGAGGAGTCCTTATCGGAAACGGCCGAGGTTCGATTCGGTGTCGTTGGTCCTGCCGCCTATGCCGAATCCGGATTCACTGAACTCACGATGAAGGGGGCAGATTACATTTCAGCAGAGAGCATTGTTGATCGCTTCAGAGAAGTTCATAAATTTCAAGAGGGAGACAGCTCCTTTACATACTTGTATATTCCTGAATTAGACCAGTTGGCGCATCGACTGGGAGTTGACTCTATTGAGTGGTTAGAAACCTTAGAAGAGGTCGATTCGCAAGTTCAAAGGTTCGTCGAAAATATTCCGGCGAACGTTGGCGTCATCGTCACAGCGGACCACGGAGTCCTCGATGTTCCTTCGACTAATCACTTTTACCTGGACGAGTTGCCTTGGTTCAATTCTGATGTCGCCATAACTGGCGGAGACCCAAGATGTAACTTCATTTATTTAAACGATTCTTCTCGTGTCCTAATAGTCAAAGATTTATTGCATGAAGCGGTTGGCAATGCCGCTTACGTGGTTGAACCAAAAGACTTAACAGAATCCGGCTGGGCAATCTGGCCTAACGCCACGAACAGCAACTCGGTTCCCGATTTGGTGTTGATTTGGAATGCTCTTTCGGTGGGCTATGACCGCCGAACAGCGAGCAAAAACTCCATGAAAATGATTGGTCAGCATGGAGGAATAGCTGATAGGGAGACTCGTGTAC
>JBFYOM010000037.1:0-10400 GCA_041303805.1 Micrococcales bacterium | reverse complement strand
CATCAAAGGCTCGCCCTTGGTAACGCTCTCGCCTTGAACCTTGTTCAAAACAATTCCAGCCCCGAACTGAACCGGGTCTTCTTTGCGAGCGCGGCCAGCGCCAAGCCGCCAGCTTGCAATACCAACTGACAGGGCATCAAGTTGTGAGAGAACTCCTGTCTCGGAAGCGGTAACCACATGCTCGAACTTCGCCTTCGGCAAAGCCGCCTTAGGGTCTCCCCCTTGGGCCGAAATTAGGTCGTTCCATTTGTCCATGGCGCGTCCATCGTTGAGGGCTGCGCGAACATCAACATTCCAGCGAGTCGAAGCATTTCTTCGGCAAGCATCACGGTCAGGTCAACCACATCGGCTGGACCTCCGCCGGCCAAAACTTCAACCGACTCTTCAACCTCAAGCGAGTTACCGATCTTGCGCCCCAGAGGTGTCGACATGTCGGTCAAAAGAGCTGAAACCTTAACTCCGGCATCCTGGCCAATTTGAACCATGACCTGAGCCAATTCGCGGGCACGGGGCAGATCCTTCATGAAAGCGCCGGAACCAACCTTGACGTCTAGGACGAGGGCGCCGGTTCCTTCAGCTATCTTTTTGGACATGATCGAAGACGCGATGAGCGGAATCGCCTCAACGGTTCCGGTCACATCGCGAAGAGCGTAGAGCTTCTTATCGGCAGGTGCCAAACCAGAGCCGGCAGCACAGATAACCGCCCCAACATCCTGCAGCTGGTCAAACATCTCTTGGTTAGACAGGGCAGCCTTCCAGCCAGGGATCGCTTCAAGCTTGTCCAGAGTTCCGCCGGTGTGCCCAAGGCCACGGCCAGAAAGCTGAGGAACGGCAACACCGAAAACCGCGACGAGCGGAGCGAGCGGTAAGGTGATTTTGTCGCCAACGCCACCGGTCGAGTGCTTGTCCGCCGTTGGAACACCAAGCTTCGAATAGTCCAAACGCTCACCCGAGGCAATCATTGCCATGGTGAGGTCGGTGATCTCGCGACGAGACATTCCGTTCAGCAAGATGGCCATGGTCATGGCACTCATCTGCTCATCGGCAACATTGCCCTTGGTGTAGTTCTCGATCAGCCAGTTGATTGCTGCGGTAGAAAGTTCACCCTTCTCACGCTTCTCAACGATTAGTTGCACGGCATCGAATGACATTACTTGCGCTCCTCTAGGTCGCGAGGTCCAAACGCATCTGGAAGCACCTCGTCGATTGTTTTGAACCCAGAAACCGTTTCCAAGACCATGCCCTCGGCAGAGTGCTCAAACAACAACTGTCGGCAGCGACCGCAAGGCATCAGGATGTTCCCGTGGCCGTCCACGCAGGTGAAGGCAACAAGTTTCCCTCCGCCCGTCATGGTGAGGTTCGAAACCAATGAACACTCGGCACAGAGCCCGAGCCCATAGGAAGCGTTTTCAACGTTGCAGCCGGACACAATCTGGCCAGACTCGGTAATCGCCGCGGCTCCCACCGGAAAATTCGAATATGGCGCATAGGCCTTGGTCATAGCTTCATTCGCAACGGCGCGAAGAGCATTCCAGTCAATGTTCATAACATCCTCTTGAGTCACTAATCAGCCTAACCTTAAGCGTGATTGCGCTAGAAAAAATCGTTCCTGAATACAAAGTACGCTAGCGCTGCTGAGCCAACCAAAGTGATAAGAAACACTTCTAATTGCTTCTGATATCGGCTGCGCTTGGCAAAATAGAGCGCCACGAAAAACAGCGGGATGAAGAAGATGAACTGATTAAAGCTGAAGGCGGCGGCCAGATCACCTTCGACTAGGGCACTCAAAGCTCGGGTGGTTCCGCAGCCTGGACACTCCAATCCGGTGAAGTGATTGAGTGCGCAAGGAATTCGATATTCGGTTGGCCAGAGCGTGACGTAACCAACCACCCCAACGGCAGCCGTTGACCAAATAATTGGCGCTGTCAGCTTTGAGTTCATTTTGAAACGACCGCAGAAATTCTTTCTAAGCCGTCGCGGATGATTGCTTGGCTGGTCCCAAAATTTAGACGAACGTGATTGACATACGCCGGCCCGTGATCGTTCCCAGGAACTAACGCCACCTTGGCGTCTTGCACAAGACGACTAACGGTGTTTTCGCCCAAACTCCATGAAGACACCTCGAGCCAGGCTAGATAGCCAGCGTCAGGCTCCTGATATTTGACATTTGGCATTAGTCGCGAAAGTTCTTCTGCTAAGAACCTTCGGTTGGAGTCCAAGGTGGCGATGGTGGTGTCGAGCCAGGCAACGCCGTTTGCGTATGCCTCCGCCATGGCAAAAGCACCGAGAATCGACGAACGCCAGTGGGTAGCCTGCGGCATGGCAATTACGAGTTTTTGCATGTTTTCTGACTGGGTCAGCAGGAAAGCTGCCTTCAAACCGGCCAGATTCCAGCTTTTGCTGGCCGAGGTGATGCAAACCCCGCTGGCTTCCGCCTCTGGTCCGCAGGATAGGTACGGAACGAACTCGTTCTCACCGTAGGTAAGTGGGGCGTGAATCTCATCGCTGATCACAATGGCTTCATGCTTGTTGGCAACCCTAGCCAGAGCAACCAACTCGTCTCTGGTGAAAACTTTTCCAACCGGGTTTTGAGGATTACAAAGAAGCAGAACCTTCACACCACTGGCAAACTGACGTTCAATTCCGTCGATGTCGAGAGCTAGAGAGTCGGATAACGGAACGTCAACCGGAGTTACGTTCAACTCCCCCAGCCACTCCCAAAAGCCGTGATACACCGGACTGTTGATGATGACCTTCTGGCCAGAAAAATTGTTTGCGCGCAAAAACTCGACCACGCCAACGCCAACGTCGGTAGCAATTTTCAATTGGGTGGGGTCAATCTGCCAACCCCATCGTTGCCGGGCAAACGTTTCGAAGGCGCTCGCCACTTCGGGCACCGGCCCTAGATAACCCAGGTCGCTCTCTCGAACCATCGTGATGATTCGGTCTTGAACAGCCGAGGAAATCTCAAAGTCCATCTCGGCAACATGCATCGGCAGCACGTCTGCTGGAAATCGTCTCCACTTCGACGAATGGCGCTTGCCCAAAGAATCTAGTTGGGCATCCTGGCCGAATTCGCTCGAAGACATCAAAAGTTATCTTGAAAAGACCAAAATGGCCACGGTCAGGCCAATTAGAAGCACGCCGACGACCACTAGTGAAACTACTGTAAGCCCGTTCATTTTCTTGCGCTTTTCGTTAACCTTCATCAACCTAGCGGCGTCGCCCAATGGGTTGCCGATGTTACCCGAAGCCACCTTGTTTTTGACTCGCTCCTGGAATTCGTCGCTTTCTTGCTTGATCTTACGAATTGCAAACTTCTTGTTCGCCTTGTCAGGGTCTACATACTCTTCAACTGTGAGAATGGCATCCTGCTCTTCTTCGACCTTGAGTTCAGGAACCGATGGAATAGGCCCATCGGTTGCTTCAAAACCGTTTGGACCCTGTGTGAAGGTTCCAGTAAAAGGTTGATTTCCGAAGCTATCTCCAGTTTGAGTGTTCTCTTCGACAAAACCCCCGGTCGTAACGGTGGCCTCTTCTAAGCCGTTTGCTCCCGATACTGTGATGGTTGCTTCATCGAGCTCGCTTTTTGAAACAAAGATTGTTGCGTCGTCCAGGTCCGCTTTGGAAACCAAAATTGTGGCATCATCCAAATCAGCCTTGGAAACCAAAATGGTCGCATCGTCCAGGTCCGCTTTGGAAACCAGGATCGTTGCATCGTCTAGGTCGGCCTTGGACACCAGAATAGTTGCGTCATCCAAATCGGACTTCGAAACCAGGATCGTTGCGTCATCTAGTTCGTCTTTGTTTTTATCACTCATGATTTACCTCTACCTGAATGCTACTTCTTTGGCCAAAGACTTAGAAGTTGCTTCCTCGCGATTTTCAGCACTGCATCTAGCCCTGAACCATCGGAAACCTTTCCATCCTTGTTGAAATTGAAAGTCGAAGTGATTTTCCTCAACTGCTCTCGCGGCTGTGCCCCACGAATGAAAGACCTCAGCGATAGCTGGCCTTGAAGCTTCTTCAAAGGCTTTAGTTCTGCTGTTAGTCGCTTCAATTCTTCGTCGTATATCGCCCAAGTGAGTTCAACGTTCTCCTGCAGTTCGTCCTGGTTGATGTCAACGCTTTCAAACTCTGACGAACCATAGGCCATCTCGTTTGCCAATTCGGCCAGCTTCAGAATCTCCGGGTTATCAGCTGCGCGGGCAATCTCCAACCTCGTTTTGTTTCGAGGCATCTGGGCGCCAAAGTCAACGGTTAGGTCAACATACTCTTCCCACGCTCCAACGATTCGAGCAAACTCCGAAGGGTGCTCTCGCCTACTCCTTCGACGTCTGCGCTTCATCAAAAGTATTAGTGCGAATGGTCCTGCAAAGACACCCACGACGAGTAGCAGCTGAATCAGCGGCCAGATATAGAGAATCACAAAGTTCCAAGCGGCGTCAACGAAGCAACCCAAAGGATCAATGTCGCAACCTTCTATGATTTCGCCAGCGTTGTTCGAAGGAACCGATTTTCCTGGAGGGAGAACCCCAGCGGCGTCTTCACCAGACTCCGAAGGGTTCTTTGGTAGGCCTTGCGGAGGTGTGTCGACCGACATACGCTTGTCGAACTGCGGAGTGGCGTCAATGGTCATCCAACCGCCACCAGCGGTCTTTACTTCAACCCAGGCGGCCAGGTTCGCGCCGGTGCAGATTCCCTGACCACTAACCTCATCGCAGTTTGGAACTCCCTCGACTTCATCGGCCGCGGCTGTCCTGAACCCAATTACCACTCGAGCTTCAAAGCCTTGAGCCGCCGCGATTAGGGCGATAGCGGTAGCGAACTGCTCGTCGTCTCCGGCAGTGGCAACAAGGTTGCCTCTAGGGCCAACCCGGTTTTGCTGATCCACCAGGTCAACGAACATTTGCTCGATTCGTGACATGTTGTGACCGGAGGTGGACTTCTCAAAACGAAGCCCGTCCACTAGCGAAAGCCAAGTTGAGGCCTGCTCCCCAGCAGCAACCGGAGCCTCAAGGCCGTGGCTCAGGTAGCCTCGCTCTCGAAGCACCTTTGCCAAAGCTAATAGCTCGTCACCAGTCGTGACCTTGGTGTTTTGCAAACCAAGCCAAGTTTTGATCTGTTCTGGGATTAGATCTTCGGCAATTTGATTCGATTTCGGAAGGGGCTGTTTGGTGTCAACTTCTTCCGCAGTTTCAAAGTCAACTAGGTAGTTCGACTGGTTGCTGTTTTCGGCGACAACGTTTTCTTCGCCTTGCTCAGGTTCTGGGATGATGGCAGCAGTGCCGGTGTTGCGGTTCACGAAAAGAGCATCGCTGAGCGCCAAGGCGTTCTCACCGGAGAAACTGATTCGCTTCAAACCACTAACCGCCGGCAGCCAAATCGAGTTCAAGTTTCCAACTCGAATTTCGATGGACGCTCGTTTGCCGGCTCCCGAGCCAGGCAGTTCGGATGGAAGCCTGGCAAAGAAAACGTTGTCATCAAACGCGGCAACGCTGCTCGGTGTGACTGTAAATGACTCTCCGTCGAAGTAAGGCATGGCGGCAATGCGGATGCGCGTTACATCGCCCGAAGGTGTGTAGCTCAATAACTCGGTAGAAAGTTTGTTTGGATCTGAGAAGTACGAACGGTAGGTACTCAGCGGGCTGACCTGTTTTTGAAGATCTTTTACTTTCTCGATGCCGGTTCTGAGAACAGTTCGGTTGCTGGTGACACCCGCGAACTGCATACTAGCGGTAACCAAGGCCACACTGACCAAGACCACCCCAACCGATAATGCTGATTTGCGAAGCTTGCGAGAAATTAAGTTTTTGGTAATTCCCAAAGACTCGCTGCGAACCACCAATGCTTCACGTCGAGTAGCTTTCGCTCCCCAGTTCAGATAGACCACGAGTAAGACAAATAGCGCCCCTCCAGTTACGAACGGGGTTTCAATTGGCAACCTGACGCCGAGTAATTCGAAGTCACCTGGAACATTGGTCCAACCGAAGCTGAATGCGAAAATCACTATTGCTAGAACTGGGATGCTGGCCAACCAATACTTGGACGTCTTGCTGAGCATCAACCATCCGAATAGCACGCCGGTTAGAAGATAGAGAACCAAAACCGGAGAAAGGAGAGCGTGATAAGTGCCAATCGGTAGGTCGATGGTGATGACCTGTTTCCAAGCCTCCACTGGTCCGATTAAGGCATCGCGTAGCCCAGGCAACACAGTGCTTAGGTTACCCAGAGCTCGCGGATTAGACAGCGGAAGTGCCAAAACAACAAATGCCAAAAGAGTGGCGAGTGCGGTTGCGGCGAACGAACTCTTTCTGATGATCTGAAGCGCGCCTATCCCAGCACCGACAAGTAGGGCAACTCCGGCGGTCACGAACAAATATACGTCTTGATAAATCGGCCAAACGAAGAAAATCGTTAGGGCGGTTAGAGCCAAAAGGTAAGAAAAGTAAGAAACTCTAAGCTTCATCGGCCCCTCCCCATCAATCCACCGAGGTCCTGGATAGCCTGGATTGTGAAGCTCTTCATGTTTTGAATCTGGCTGAATCTAGGGCTAGCGGTTGGTGCGGTGTTGGCTACCACGAACAAGATTCCAATGTTCTTGGGCAGTGCGTATTCGATTTCTTTCATACCCATCGCAGTCATTGGTGAGCCGCAGACAATAACCACCAGAGATGCGTCTGGGTGCTTTTTCTTAGCAAGTTGGCAGACTTTAGTGAGCGGTAAGGCTAGTTCAGATACTTGCACCTCGCTGAGATTCTCCAATAACCTCTTGCGGTTCTGAACCTCGAATTCTTTGATCAGCGAAACAGAATTCTGAGCGATTTTGGGAACTTTGTCGCTAGCTAAAACACTGACTTTCCTCTTGTCCCTAATCGCCATCAAGCCCAAAGATGCCGCTGCACTAACAGCCAACTCAAACTCTTCAGATTCATTTCCGTACTCACTGGGGTTCGTGCCAAGAATTACGAGCATTTTGGAACGGCGACTTTCTTCATACTGGCGCAGTAAGAACTGGCCAGGGTTCGTCATTTTTGCAGAAAGCTTCCAGTGAATGTGCTTCGGGTTATCGCCCAAAACATACTCGCGAACCGAGTGGAAAGACATGTCGGAATCCACGATGCTTGCCGTTGGGTCACCTTCAAGGTCTCTCAGAATTCCCTCGCGACTCGGGGGTAACTGAACGGTCTTCGGGTAAACGTAGATCTCTTTCTTTTCCAACAACTGGTTCTCGCGACGCAGTGTTGCCACCGGGTCCGTCTTAACGGTAGTCATTGGGCCAAGTTGGATTTTGCCACGCTTCTGTGGTGGCACTTCAAAGGCTATATTCTTAGTTTCACCAGCGCGCAGCAGCGGGATGGAGAACTCTTCGATGCCTTCACCAATCCTCAACTCCAAAACACCAGGGAACTGAAGGTGGTTGTTTGTGTTTGTTACCGAAATCGGAGCATTGGCCAACTCGCCGGCGACCAAGTGGTCGTCTGGAAGTTCAAAGCCAATCTCATAGTCATTTCCACCAATGAGGAATGGGATGGCTGCCAACAAAATCAGTCCAGAAACTGCTCCTAGGAACGCAAACTCTGGCCAATCAAGTACAACTCCAAGCGGCACCCAAAGCACCACGAAAAACAGTGCCACTAGACCAACCTTGGTTACGGTTTGAGAGAACCATTCGTAACCGATGCCAAAGACTTTCTTTAGCCAAGCAAAGGCCTCCGAAGAAATAGAAACCAACTGCGAAACTCGACCGGTGAATGTAGCTGTACCACTGGCAATAGTTGCCGTGGTCTCAGAATTCCGGGCAGACTTAGCGGCCGCACTGGCCACCTTAGCCTTTGCCTTTTTGGTGCGAGTTTCGCCTTGACTCATACTTCGAAGTTGCCCGTCGGAGGGGTCAGTTTTTCAAGAATGGTTGCAATTACCTGCTCTGCCTTCAGCCCATCAAATTCAGCTTCCGGAGTGAGCACGATTCGGTGAGCTAGCACGTGTGTCGCAAGTTCCTTGATGTCGTCTGGAATGATGTAGTTACGCCCCTTAGTAAGCGCCCAAGTCTTTGCAAGTTTCGTGAGGTTTCGAGCACCACGAACCGATGATCCAACACGAATCTGTTCTGCTCTTCTGGTCTCTTCGATGATCTCTACGATGTAGCGCAGCACCGAGTCGTTTGCAATTACTTCACGAGCCATCGCGGTCAGCTGAAGAACGTCGGCGCCCCTAGCAACGGCGCTCAGCTTCTTGGAGATTTGCGCGGTCTCTTTCAAGATTTCAACGGTTGAATTCGCGTCGGTGTAGCCAATCTTGGTTTTCACCATGAATCGGTCCAACTGGGCTTCCGGTAGCGGGTAAGTTCCACTCTGCTCAATCGGGTTCTGGGTAGCGATTACCAAGAACGGCAAACCCGCCTGACGGCGAATCTTTCCGATGGTAACGTGGCGCTCTTCCATGGCTTCCAACAACGCTGACTGCGTCTTCGGGGAAGCACGGTTAATTTCATCTGCTAGAACCATATTTGCGAAGATTGGTCCTTCCTGGAATTCGAAGGTCTCCTTCTTCTGGTTGTAAACCTCAACACCGGTGATGTCAGTTGGAAGAAGGTCTGGGGTGAACTGAATACGTGAGTACTTCATATCCATCGACTCTGAAATAGCCCTCGCAAGAGCCGTCTTTCCGGTACCAGGAACGTCTTCTAGAAGCACGTGCCCTTCACTGATCATGGTCGCCAAGACCATCTGAACCACGTGGCGCTTGCCAAACAGCGACTGCTCAACGTTGTTCACAATAGCGTCAAAGAGTTTCTTGAACTCTTCCTGCTGCTTCTTACTGATTGCCATTTTTCTCTCTTCCCTGTTAAATCATTCTTTTTATCTACATGTAAAGGTTTTGGTTACCGCGCCGGTGAGCCCCTTGACTCTGGCGTTTGTTTGAAGCCCGATGAAGCTCACCGTGACTTCCGTTGGGGTGCCGGCTCGAGCAGACTTGAAGCGCCAGTAATCTCCCGGTTTGTCCATTTCCACGGTCGCTCCCGTAGTAGTTCGATAGACCGGGGTTCCCTGGATCTGCCAAAGATTCTTGTTGCCAGAGGAGATTAAGCCTTTACCCGTCAACACGAACTCCACATCATGGTTTGGTGAACAGGACACGGTTTCCACCGGGTTGGCTGGATCAAAAAAGTCCTTCAACTTGGCGATGCTAGCGATGCTCATTTGCATCGAACGAGATTTCGATTCGGGGCCAATAACGCGTTCACCCGGGCTGCAGGCCGTTAGATCACTCATTAAACAGTAGCGAACCCGAATCTCTGGAACCGCTCCAAAAACATTCGATTGAGGGGTGTCAGTCCAGCCGTTTGTTTGACTCGAAGTTGAGTTAAATTGAGCTTTAACCGCTACGCCGGCTTTAGTTTCACTTCGCCCCAACTTCAACAACCATTCGCCTGATGCATTAGGTGTAGCACTGATGTCGTAAGTGAAAGCACCCTCGCTAGGGTCTGAAAGCGTAGAAATCGGTACACCGACTTTGTCGAATTTATCGAAGCCGTTTGAGTAACAGACAAATGGCGTGTAACCGGTGTTGTCTTGAATTCCTCTAATAATCGGTGAGGAAATGTTTTCAGACTGTAAGTCACTAATCGAATATTCTCGATATTCCTTCAAGATTGAAGAGGCGCTAGAAGACACCGTTCCATCCAAATTGCACTCTGGTGCAGTACTGCCGGTAAACAGCGCGAAGGTGATCTTGACCGGGCGATTGCTGAAGTTACGCTGAGCGTTAGTAACCTCGATTTTTCCAACCCATTGCCCGCCAGACTTGACTGGTTTGGCAGCGATGGACTGAATTTTCGGGTCACCAGCGATTCGACCAATCCAAGACGCTTCGTTATTGTCAAGTTTTTCTGACACCGGAGGAGCTACTGCTCCAATAGCTTCCAAGGTGATCTTGCTTTTTAGTCCGGGTTTAGCCGGCACTAGAACAGTGAACGAGTCAAAGTTTGTAGTCGAGCTCTTGACTGCTTCTTCTCCAACGATTCCAGTAATTTTGTAACTCGAAATCAGTGAGTCGTTCACTGGATAAACCGTAACCGATGCATAACCCTGAAGAAAAGTTGAACGCTCATCCGGAATTGTTTCGGCCTTAATGTTGCTCTTTGAGAGCTTCTTCGGAGCCTTGTATGCGTAGGCGCCAGTCAAAACCTTTGGTTGTGCAGATTTTCCCTCTGAATTGATGGCCTTCACGGAATACGTGTGGAGGTTTGACTTATCTTTACCGTCGTAGGGATTGAGGTTGTAGATCACACAGCGAGTGGCTGCGGTGTTTGATTCGGCTTCACAGGTTGTTGAGTCCCCGGACTCATCCACGATTTCAAACTCTTCGACAGGAGGAAAAGAATTCTCTGGTGGCAC
>JBFYOM010000036.1:0-10639 GCA_041303805.1 Micrococcales bacterium | reverse complement strand
CAACGTTTCGCCAAAGTTCGCCATAACTGATTGCTTTGGTCTCTTCCAATACTTGGTGGAGCAGCGTTCCGAAATTGGCTTCGAAACTTCGATCTGTTCCTCCATGCGCCTGCATGAACCAGTGCAAAGGGCACCTGATAAACGCATCCAGCTGAGACGGGTAGATCCAGACCTTGCCGGTTTCATCGTCGGTGAGTGGCACCAGCGCCTCAGGGCTTTCAAAATCGATAATTCCAGCCCACTGATCTGGATGCGCTCCCGGTTGCCCCTCGAGCGCCAGCCTGGCTAATCCATATGCTGCAGTCAAGCGTTCGGATTCCGATTCAGCACTGAGCAGTTTCCTTCGCAGAGTTCCAACCAACCCGCGTAACGTGTATCTCGGCTCCGCGTAGGCCTGGGTTTCTGGAACTTCGCCAAGCAGGATTCGAACGAACTGCGAAATTTGTGTTTCCTCACCATCGACAGCCGAGACTATTAAGCGCTCGGAAGCGGCACCGATAGCTTTCTGTAGAAGGCGGTGCTCGTCTTTGATCTCATCTCGCTGCTGAGCCTTTAGATCAGAAGTGAGTTTGGCGTCTAAGGCCATGGCTCCGAGAAGTGAGGATCGCGGTTTCACATTTGGCCAGACGCCCTCGGTTAGTCCGGGTAGAGCTACAACCTTGAAACGGCGACCGATCAGAGCGGAGCTGGTTGCCAGTAGTACTTTTTGGTCATCCCTGGATACCAGCGCCAAGGTGTCCTGGGGGATGTCTCGTTCTAACTGTTCTTTTATGAACAATCTTGGTCCGGCTTCGGGATGACGTTCGGCATGCTGATTGGCGGCAGCAAACAGCGCCACGACGGCGTCAAGGTTGCGGGCCGCCTGCTGCGCTACTTCGCCAACTCCGTTCGACAGATTTGGCCAACTGGTTGCTGCCGGGGAACTACTCCAGAGACTCCACAAAATTTCTTCGGCTGTGCTGGAATCATCGTTTGCCAATTCGATTGTTTTTGCGAGAACCTTCAACAACCGATTTACGCGGCGACCCTCCTCGCCGTAAAGTTCCTTGGCAACTTCCGGCTTCTCAAAAAGTTCAATTAGAAGCTGATCGCTGGTTCGCTCTCCCCCGGAATCCAGCTCTAGTTGTCGAAGTCTTCTGCGAACTCTGCGAATTGCCAGTGAGTCCAACCCAGCGATTGGGTTTCGCAATATTTCAAGAATCACATTCTTGTTGAGAGCCGGCTGCTCGATGCAGTAGGCCGCCAATTTGAGAAGGTTTCCAGTTGCAAATTCATCTCGGAAAGAAGTCTGGCTGCCTTCAACTAAAGTCGGAACGGACTCAGCCGCAAGCGCGGCTGCCCACTTATCGAGGACGGACCGCGATCTAGCAATCACGGCAATGTCTCCCCAGGCGACCGACTCGTTCAGGTGCAATTCGCGGAGGCGGTGCGCGAGCCAGGCCAGCTCGGCAGCGTCCAAGTTGAAAATACGACCCTCCACACGACTGCCTGATACAGCATTCGAAGGCCCAAGGGCGGCTCGCTGGGCACCTGCGCCCTTCGGCGAAATGTGGAATGCGTTCCGAGCGAGCGCTGCGGTTAGGTCTGGGTGTCGGGATCCGATGTCGGTTGTTAAGTAGATAGTCTCAAAAGCTTTACCCGATGCTGTGATCAGGTCTTTCATCGCGGTTGGACTGGCGGATCGGAACCCCATGGTTGTTACATCGGGATCTCCAATGACGACAAGGCTGGCGCCTCGACTAGCGAGCGTTTGAATGAGTCTCGAGGCGGCTGGGGTCAACTCCTGTGCGTCATCGACAACGATGAGCTTTAGATCGGAAGCAATCTTGGTCCAGTCACCTGTTTGAAGTGTGTGGATAACTGTTGTCAACAAAGTTGAAGGGTCGTGTCGATTGTCATTTACCGGTCTCTGCAGTCGGTCTAAATATTCGGAATAAAAACCCGCCATGGCAACCCAGGCAGAGTTTTTCTCCTCTGTGGCAATTCGAACAAGCTCTTCCACGCTCAGCTGGTGCTCGAGACAGACCGTAATCAGGTCTCGAAGTTCGGAACGAAATCCACGAAGGCTTAAGACCTGTCGATTCAACTGAGTTGGCCAGTCGGACGGAAGGTCCTTGGTCAAGAAGCCTTCGATGAGTTCGCTGATGATTTGATCTTGTTCGCTACCGGTTATTAGTTCTGGCGGTTTGATGCCTAGTGCCAGAGACTTTTCTCTGAGAATTTGGAAAGCGAAAGATGGCAGGGTTCTTGCGAGTGGACCTGGGGTTGAACCTTGGTATTCAAGAGCTAATTCGTCGCGAAGTTTTGTTGCCGAAGTACGATTTGCCGAAATCACCAAAACTTCTTCGGGGGCGATTCCGGCTGTGAGTCGGTTGATCACCAATGCCTTCAGGGCAGTTGTTTTTCCGCTGCCAGGTGCGCCGTAAACCAGAGCGCTCGAATCTGCAGAGAGCGCGGCTAGCTGAAGTTGTTCTTTTGATAGTTCAAGATCGGGTAGCACCGACCCCATACCGTGACTTCTAAAAACCGCTTCGCCCATTGAAAGCAGACTACTTTGCTCCTACGACATTTAGGCAAACCTTGTCGGCAGGTTGTCGTAATCTAGTCGAGTAAGAGAAAAGGTGCATTTTGGAAATCAAGATTGGTCTCAGAAACCTAGCCCGCGAACTCAGTTTCGAGTCTGAACAAAGCGCGCAAGATGTTGAACAAACCGTGGCGAACGCAATTGAAGCTGGCGCGCGTCTGATCAAGTTGGTTGACAACAAAGGCAAGTTGTTTCTAGTTCCGGTAGACGCCCTCGGTTACATCGAAGTCGGTGCCGAAGAAGTTCGCAGAGTAGGGTTTATCGCCTAATGGAATTTGCATTCGCCGTCATAGTCTTTTACGCCGTCATCCTCGGAATGGTTGCTCCATACGTTTTCACAAAGAGTGAAGAATATGGAAAGTTGCTTCCGCCAGCGATTTCCCTAATTGCTGGAAGCGTCCTCTGGGTTCTTCTGACCTGGCTTGGTTTCAAATACGAAGAGGGTTACATCTGGGCCATCATCATGGTTCTCATGCCTCTGGTGATGACAGTGGTATCAAGCCGTATCGCCCACGCAAGAATCTACGCTCGCGAGGAAAAACTACGCGGCTAATCCAATCGCGTCCATTCTTAAACTGTGCGCGGCGATAAGCTCCGTGATCAACGGCTCAAGTTTCGAATAAGCCGAAAGGTTTACGCGACGCTCCTCTTCAATGGTTAGACGCTTACCCTTAGAGACTCCAGCCAGCTTGCGGTTGTCAAAAGCGGCACGGAGTTCGAGCAACACGTCACCCATCAGCCTGCGACCCCAAAGAGCCAAGCGCGACGCCAACTGAGGATTGCCCTTCATTGCTTCAACCAAAGAAGCCTTAGCGAATTTCTCGAAGGTTGTGTCTCGCAAAGCCTTTTCGACACCCTCACGAACATCCTCGGGAAGCCCGATTGCCAGACGCTTGTAGAAATCTTCAAGCAAACCTCCAACCAAATAAACTTTCACGACCGCTTCGTACCAGTCAATTCCGCTGGTGCGCGAATGGAAAGTCTCAATACGTTCAGTGAACGGATCCATAGCATCGGTTACATCGAAACCAAGTGATGACAAGGTTTTGGAAATTGATCGATATTTCTGAAAACTCTTGGCGGCTGCCTCGCTCAGTTCTGCCTTGTCCGAGGTAGTCGGAGAGAACTTGAGTTCATTGGTGAGTATCTCAAAGTGGCTGAGTTGAATGTATGCCAACTGTCCGAGAAAAACCTTCGGTTCCGGAGTATAGGGAGCCAAGTCACTATCCTCGGTGTTTCTTGCTCGTTTCTCTTCGCGTTCTGGAAGCACAAAGTTTCGAGCCTTTTTTCCAAGGCGTCTAATCCACTCAAACATGGTTACAAGAATAACTCTCGTAAACTAGCAAAGACTAATAGGAGATACATTGACATTTGCCGAACTGGGCATCGACGCGGATATCGTCGAAGCGCTCACATTGAAGGGCATTACCGAGCCATTCCCAATTCAGGAACAGGCCATTCCGGTTGCCCTAACCGGCCAGGACATAATCGGGCAAGCCAAAACCGGTACTGGTAAGACCTTCGGGTTTGGGCTTCCGCTGATTCAGAAGTTGGGTTTGAATCCCGCTAAGGGCGCTCAGGCGCTGGTTGTAGTGCCTACCCGCGAGCTTTGCATCCAGGTTGCCGAAGACCTAGTTTTAGCCACCGGAAACCGCAAGACCACGGTTGCAGCAATCTACGGCGGAAAGTCTTACGAAGGGCAAATCGCTGAAATTGATGCAGGAGCCCAAATCATTGTTGGGACTCCAGGACGACTCATCGACCTAGCCAAGCAGAAGAAACTTGACTTAGGGAAAATCAGTTTCATGGTTCTCGACGAAGCCGACGAAATGTTGGATCTCGGGTTCCTTCCGGATGTTGAGCGCCTTTTCGCAATGACTCCCCCGCTGCGCCAGACCCTGATGTTTTCGGCAACTATGCCTAGCAGCATCCTGACCTTGGCTCGCAAGTACCAAAACCGGCCAATGCACATTCGTGCGAATGAGGCCGAAGAAGGTCACACCAAGGCCGACATTAAGCAGTTCATCTACCGAGCTCACATGCTTGACAAGGACGAAGTGGTTGGTCGAATCCTGCAAGCCGAGGGACGCGGCAAGACCGTGATTTTTTGCAAGACAAAGCGTCAGGCCAGCAAAGTTTCCGAAGAACTAATTGATCGCGGGTTCAACGCCACTGCGCTGCACGGGGATATGTCGCAAGAAGCTCGTGAGCGCTCGATGGCAGCTTTTCGTTCTGGAAAGAAAGAGATTTTGGTAGCCACCGAGGTTGCTGCGCGTGGAATCGATGTCGACGACGTGACTCACGTAATCAACTACACCGTTCCTGAGGACGAAAAAAACTACCTGCACCGAACCGGTCGCACCGGTCGCGCTGGTCGCACCGGCATCGCAGTGACCTTTGTTGACTGGGAAGACATGTCGCGTTGGCAGAACATCAACAACGCTTTAGAGCTTGGCATCCCAGAACCGGTTGAAACCTACTCGAGCTCGGCTCATCTCTTCACCGACCTCGACATTCAACCCGGCACCAAGGGTCGTATTCGCGCCTCGACAATGGTTCGGACCGAATCAAAGAAGCCAGACGCACGTCGTGGTGGTGACCGTAAGCCTCAGGGCGACCGCAAGCCTGAAGAAAAGCGTGAACCTCGCCCAGCGAGTGACCGCAACCGTCAGCGTCGTCGCACCCGTGGTGGAGCCGCTAAGCCCACTGAATAGTTGAACCGGTAGCCTGCTGCTCGATTCGCTTTAGCATTTCTAAGCTGGTGGTGTTTTCACCGAGTCGGTTGTCTTTGCCAAGAATGCCGTGATAATCGGATGAACCAGTGGTAACCAAATCAAATTTTTCGGCCAACTCAGTTAGCCAGGCCTTGGCTTCTGGACCAACCTCGCGGTGATTTACTTCGAAACCGCCCAGCCCAGCCGCAATTAAGGCTTCGAAATTGATACGGTGACCCTCGGTGATAACCACGGGTGAATTTTTGTCTTTGCCAGATCTAGCCAAAGGATGAGCCATAATCGGCACTCCCCCGGCTGCTCGAACTAGTTTCACTGCCTCAATCGTGTGAATCCCGTCGCTCGGAACATAGTGAGGGCTGTTCTTGTGAAGGGGGCCGTCGAAGACTTCGGTTCGGTTTTGGAACAGACCCAAGTTCACAAAGGCATCGGCAATGTGTGGGCGACCAATCGATTTGCCTTCTTCGGCAAGAGTTGCTCGAACGGCTTCCAGGGTGAGGTCAGGAAATTCGCTGTTCAGTTTTTCAACGAATCGCTCGACCCGAGTTTCTCTGGAATCGCGAACCTCTGCTAGCCGAGTTACCAAAGCGTGGTTGTTTGCATCTGGCAAATAAGCCAGTAGGTGAACCGAAACGTCTAGGTGTTTAGTCGTAATTTCGATTCCAGGGACGAAAGTAATCCGATGACGGGCTGCTTCCGTGGCGGCTTCAGACCAGCCTGCCATTGTGTCGTGATCCGTAATTGCTAGAGCGTCTATTCCAGCCTCGGCCGCATACTGAAAAACTTCGGAGACCGATTCGAGGCCATCCGAGTGAGTGCTATGGCAGTGCAAATCGATTTTCATGAAGGGCTCCTAGTCACCATCAGACTATCGCCCATCGTAAGTCTTTAGTGGCAGTATGGAACGCATGAGTGCAGAACAGCAAACGCCAAAGAGTGGTCGAACCACTAACCCGAACAGCCCTGAGTTCATGAGGTTCATTTCCGGCGGCTGGGCCGAGGAAAAGAACTCGCTTCCCAAAAAACTGGACGTTAGCGAATTCGCTGCCAAGCGCCGCCGATCAGTGGCCGAGGCTTTCGCTGGCAAAGTTTTGGTCATCGAAGCCGGTGGAACCGTCACCCGCTCAAACGACACCGAATACCGATACCGCCCACACACAGCTTTTGCACACCTAACCGGTTGGGGCGCTGCCACGGTTCCAGACTCAGTTTTGATAATCGACGCCAGGCCATCGGCACACCACTCGAGCCTTTACTTCCGCCCAACGGCTGGCCGCAATACCGAGGAGTTCTTCACAAACGCGGCCATTGGCGAATTTTGGGTTGGACCTCGCCCCGGTCTTGAAGCAGTTAGTGCCCTTTTGGACATCGAGACGAAAGATCTTGCCAGCCTTGACGATCTTCTTTCAAAACTTCCGGATGATTCGGTGCTTAGACTCAGCGATGCCGAGTTACTGCAGTTCGTTGATGAACTTCGACTAATCAAAGATGACTACGAGATCGAACAGATGCGCGGTTCTGTTGCCGCCAGCGTTGACGGGTTCAACGATGTTCTGCGCGCACTTCCTTGGGCCATGGCACATGAGCGAGGTGAGCGAGTTATCGAATCCGCGTTCTTCGCTCGCGCCCGCATGGACGGAAACGACCTGGGCTACGAAACCATCGCCGCCGCTGGGTCGCACGCCTGTATTTTGCACTGGATCCAAAACGACGGACCGGTCAAGCCTGGCGAATTGCTGCTTCTCGACGCAGGTGTTGAACTTGAGTCGCTCTACACAGCTGACGTCACTCGAACCATTCCAATCAGTGGGACCTTCAACCCAACTCAGCGCAAGATTTACGAAGCGGTTTTAGAAGCCGCCGACGCAGCCTTTGCCATTGCTAAGCCAGGTGTTTTGTTCCGAGAGATTCATGAAGCTGCCATGGAAGTTATCGCCAAGAAAATGATCGAGTGGGGCTTCATCGATATTTCACTTGAAGAGGCATTAGCCGGCGACCGCCAACTACACCGCCGTTGGATGGTTCACGGAACCAGCCACCACCTGGGGATGGACGTTCACGACTGTGACAAGGCCCGCAAGGAGATGTATCGCGACGCCGAGCTTCGCACTGGGATGGTCTTCACAATCGAACCTGGTCTTTACTTCCAGCCAGACGATCTGAGGGTTCCACCTGAATTCCGAGGTATTGGGGTGCGTATCGAAGACGACGTGCTGGTCACCGAAGACGGTGTTGAGAACCTGACCGCGGGCCTTCCAAGACACCCAGACGACGTCGAAGCTTGGATTGCGGCCGCTATTTAGCTGGTTTGGTCTTTGCTGCCAGCTTTGCCAGGGCTTCTTCGGATTGCGCCTTGAGGTCTCTAGGGACCTGCACCTCGTAGGTGTCGGCGATCAGACTGTTCTGAGAGATAAAGGTGCGCTTGTTTTTGGAAAACGACAATCTCAAAACATTCACCAGGACTCCGAGCCCGATTAGAGTGACCAGCGTACCTGGAATGTTGGTAAGAGCTTCGGGCGGGCTAAAGGTGATAACGAGTAGGGCAATCAAAACCCCGTTGAACGCTCCGGTGAGTGCTAGCCTCGGGTAACCCAAACGTCCTCGAACTCTTTCAACGGATCGAACTCCACGCCCAACGATTGCAATTTGACGGGCTGGAAAATCACCATTTATAAGCCTGTCAACATGCTCAGCAGCCGCTTCGTAAGTGTCAAACTTGGCAATAATTTCAGCACTGGGTAGAGCGTTGTTGTTCTTAGCCATTGGATTCACCTTTTGTTTAGATTCCTATTCTGGCACGTCAGCGAAGGCTCGTCTAAGGTTGGTTAGGTGAGTGCAACCAGAGTCTATGTCGCCCGCCTTGTTGGCTGTGGCGTCTTTGACCCTGCCGGAGACCGCGTAGGAAAAGTCATCGACGTCCTAGTGGCATACCGAAAAACTGGCGCACCGAAGGCTACCGGCCTACTTATTGAGATTTCCGGCCGTCGCCGCGTCTTTGTGCCAATCACTCGAGTAACTTCAATCGTTCCAGGTCAGGTGATCACCACAGGTCTGATTGACCTTCGCCGTTTCACTCAGCGCGGTCGTGAAGTGCGCGTGATTGCTGAGCTTTTGGGTCGACGTGTGATCATGGCCGACGGCTCTGGAGTTGCCAACATCGAGGACCTAGCTATCGAGGTGACTAAGTCCAAAGACTGGTTTGTGAACGAGCTTTTCTTGCGCCAGCCAAAGACTTCCGCGTCTCCGTTTGCTCGAGGTGCCACGGTCTTCGCAACCTGGGACCAGATCATCGAATCTCACCGCGACGACGAGGGCCACAACGCCCAAGCCCTGATTGCCAGCTACTCCGACCTTCGCCCTGCCGACCTCGCGAGTGCGCTTATGGACTTACCCGAGGACCGAATGGTTGAGGTTGCCGAGGAACTAGACGACGAGCGTCTGGCGGATGTTCTGGAAGAGCTCCCAGAGGATGAGCAGATCGACATCATTGAGGAACTCGACGACTTGCGTGCCGCCGAAGTTTTGGACCTGATGGAACCGGATGACGCAGCCGACCTAATGGCCAATCTGCCCAAGGAGCGTTCCGAGGCAATTTTGGATTTGATGGACGAAGAAGAAGCTGACGACCTTCGACGGCTCATGCAATACGACGAATACACCGCTGGTGGTCTGATGACCACCGAGCCAATCA
Organism: Micrococcales bacterium; assembly: GCA_041303805.1. GTDB lineage: Bacteria > Actinomycetota > Actinomycetes > Actinomycetales > Microbacteriaceae > Rhodoluna. The sequence goes on along the minus strand of JBFYOM010000036.1, from coordinate 1,632 downwards.
TCTGTTCAGCTGATGCCACGGTTGCCGAGGCCATGGCGCTGATTCGCCGCAAGGAAGTTGCTCCCGTGCTGGCCGCGTCCGTTTTTGTGACCCTGCCTCCGTTCGAGGTTGCCACCGGTCGCTACCTCGGCGTGGTTCACTTCCAGAAGATGCTTCGCTATCCACCGCACGAGCGACTTGGTTCACTTTTGGACACCGACATCGACCCAATCACTCCAGAAACTCACATCTCGGTGATCCACAGAACCTTCGCAAACTACAACCTGGTTGCACTGCCGGTTGTCGATGAAGAACAACACCTAATCGGAGTGGTCACCGTGGATGACGTCCTAGACCACCTACTGCCAGAAGACTGGCGAACCGAAGAAGATAAGGCAGGTGCCAAATGAGTAAGTCAAAAGACCGCCTAGACGCACCGATTGCCATGCGTTCGCGCTTCCCTAGATTCAGCATCGATCAGGAACGATTTGGTCGAGCATCGGAAGCATTCGCTCGGGCCATGGGAACCGGATCATTCCTAATTGCGATGACCTTATTTTGTATTGGCTGGCTATCTTGGAACACTTTCGCTCCGGCCGAGCTGCAGTTCGACCCGAGGCTAACCAATTTCACCCTGCTTACCCTTATTCTTTCGATGCAGGCTTCTTACGCCGCTCCCCTAATCCTGCTCGCTCAAAACCGCCAGGACGACCGCGATCGCGTGAAGTTCGAGCAAGACCGCCAGCGTTCGGAGCGCAACCTGGCCGACACCGAATACTTGGCTCGCGAAGTTGTAGCACTTCGTTTGGCGATGGAAGAGATGGCGACCAAGGAGTTCGTCAAGGACGAACTTCGAGACCTCATGCGTGAGTTGGTTGAAGAACTTCGGGAACCCGCCAAAAAAGCCAAACCGAAAACCAAATGACCCTACGCGACCAAGCCATCCAGGCGCTGTCGAAAGTCATCGACCCTGAACTTCGCAAGCCGATCACCGAGCTTGGCATGGTTGGGGAACTGACAGGTACTTCGATTGCCATCAAGCTGACGGTGCCAACCTGCCCTTCTGCTCAAAGCATCCGTGCCGAGGCGCAGGAAGCAGTTGAGTCGCTCGGCCTAACCGCAGAGCTCACGGTGATGACGCAGGAGGAACGTGACGCCCTGAAGGTTCAGCTGAGGGCCGGCAAGGCGCCGCGCACCAACCCGTTTAACGAAGACTCGCTTACCAAGGTATTTCTGGTCGGCTCTGGAAAAGGTGGCGTTGGGAAATCAACGTTGACAGCAAATCTTGCCGTTTCCCTTGCGGATCAGGGTTTCTCCGTCGGTCTAATCGACGCCGACATCTTTGGTTATTCCATCCCTGGACAGTTGGGTATTACTGATAAACCAACTCAACTTGATGAAATGATTTTGCCCCCAGTTGCCTACGGGGTGAAAGTCATCTCCATTGGCATGTTCGTGGATGGGTCTCAAGCCGTGGCCTGGCGAGGTCCGATGCTTCACCGAACCATCGAGCAGTTCCTCAAGGACGTCTTTTGGGGGCAACTCGACTTCTTGCTAATCGACATGCCACCGGGCACCGGAGATGTGGCAATCAGCCTTGGACAAGCTCTTCCCACTGCTAAGTCACTCGTCATCACCACCCCGCAAGAGGCT
>JBFYOM010000035.1:0-11724 GCA_041303805.1 Micrococcales bacterium | reverse complement strand
ATGATGGAACGTTAGAGGGTCTGCGCGACCTTCGAAAGAATGTGACCATTCATTGGGCTTAGGCGAACCCATCCCTGGGTTTCGTAAACCGGCACAACTTCGTTTTCGGTTAGGAAGCCTAGGCCCGCGGCCACGAAAGCCGCTCCGGTTGGCACCTTGGAATCAAACTGCATGGCACGACCCCAAATTTCGCCGCGAATACGGGCTGCGATTGGACCACCCACCGATTCAGGTAGTGAGTCTGCTACTTCGGCGATGCCGGACTTAGCGATCTCGGTAAGAACGGTTTCATCGACCTCGCCGATTTGCTCCCAACCACTTCGCGGCGGGGAAACCCCGGCCCAAGGAGCGCGCGCGGATTCAGGAAGAACTACGTGGTGTTTGCCGTTCCAACCCTCACCATTGGCAGCCAGAGCGGCCAGGCGGTCGAGTACAGCGGTGATGGGCACGATGGTGTCAACTTCAGCATCCTCAGCCAATTCGCTGGTTCTAAGGCCCAACACGGTTGGACCTTTCTCCATAAGGCTTCCAGCGAAGATTGGAGCCACGTAACAAGCGAGAACCTGCCCGAAAGCTCGAATGCGAACCATGCCATCTGGGTCGAGACGTTTAGCCCTGGTTAGGTAGGCCTGAAGATCAAGCGTTGTGGCGCGATCGATAAGTGTGAAGTCGTTTTTCATCTCTACCTAGACTAAACCTATGAGTCTTGACATTCCGATTCCTAGCGATCCTTTAGCGCATTTACTTACAACTCTGGACCTCTCCCCTGTGGTGAATTCGAATTCTCGTGAGGATTTGTTTGAAGGCCCTAGTCAGTGGATGCCGCATGGGCGTGTGTTTGGTGGGCAGGTGTTGGCTCAGTGTTTGGTGGCGGCAGCTAAAACGATTGAGGGCGAGCGGCCAGTTCATTCGTTGCACGGGTACTTTCTGCGGGCTGGTGACATCACGAAGCCGATAACGTTTTCGGTGGATCGACTGCGCGATGGTCGATCGTTTAGCACTCGTAGGGTTCAGGCGTTTCAGAGCGATGAGCCGATCTTTTCGATGATTGCTTCTTTCCAAGACATCGATCCAGGGATTTCACACCAGGACGAAATGCCGGCTGGAATTCCAGATCCAGAGCAGCTTCCTTCCGCACACGACTTACTTGGCGAAATCAATCACCCGGTTGCTCAGTATTGGGCGAAGGCTAGGCCGTTCGACATGAGGCACGTTGGTTCGCCAATCTACTTCCAGGTCAAGGGTGAACCAGTGGCTCATCAGGCGGTTTGGATTAAGGCGCTTGGAACTCTGCCAGCCGATGTTTCGCTGCACACCGCCGCTTTGGCATACGTGTCGGATTACACGATTCTGGAGCCGATATTCCGTCGTCACGGAATTGCTTGGACTCACGAGGGTTTGAAAAGCGCCAGTTTGGATCACGCGATGTGGTTCCACCGGCAGGCCAAGGTTGATGAGTGGATGCTTTATGTGCAAGAGTCCCCAAGCGCACAGGGCGGTCGAGGACTCTCACTAGGACGCATTTTCAGCCGGGAGGGCTTACTGCTTGCAACCGTTGCCCAAGAGGGCATGGTTCGCGTTCCAGAGGTTTCTTAGTCGCGAGTTAGGCGGCGATAGGTTGAGCGGTGAGGCTTAGCAGCTTCTGCTCCCAAACGCTCAATCTTGTTCTCTTCGTAAGACTCGAAGTTACCTTCGAACCAGTACCACTGGTCTGGGTTGTCGTCGGTGCCTTCATAGGCGAGGATGTGGGTGGCTACTCGGTCTAGGAACCAGCGATCGTGAGTGATCACCACGGCACAACCAGGGAATTCAAGTAGCGCGTTTTCTAGGCTTCCAAGGGTTTCCACATCAAGGTCGTTAGTTGGCTCGTCGAGGAGGAGTACGTTTCCACCTTCCTTGAGAGTGAGTGCAAGGTTCAGACGGTTTCGCTCACCACCCGAAAGAACGCCGGCAGGCTTCTGCTGGTCTGGACCCTTGAAGCCGAAGGCTGCCACGTAGGCACGAGAAGGCATCTCAACGTTTCCGACCTGCATGTAGTCGAGGCCGTCTGAAACCACTTCCCAAAGCGACTTGTTTGGGTCGATTCCGCCACGGCTCTGGTCGACGTAGGAGATCTTTACGGTCTCACCAATCTTGAGCTCGCCACCGTCTGGTTTCTCAAGACCAACGATGGTCTTGAACAGCGTTGACTTACCAACACCGTTGGGACCAATCACCCCAACAATTCCGTTGCGAGGAAGACTGAAGGTCAGGCCGTCGATTAGCGAACGACCGTCGAAACCCTTCTTGAGGTTCTTGGCTTCGATAACCACGTTTCCAAGGCGAGGGCCTGGTGGAATCTGGATCTCTTCGAAGTCGAGCTTTCTGGTGCGATCGGCCTCGGCAGCCATCTCTTCGTATCGAGCAAGACGAGCCTTCGACTTGGTTTGGCGGGCCTTTGGGCTCGAGCGAACCCAGTCGAGTTCGTCGGATAGACGCTTGGCTAACTTGGCGTCCTTCTTGCCGGCAACCTCTAGACGTTCGCGCTTCTTCTCTAGGTAGGTTGAGTAGTTACCCTCGTACGGATAGGCGCGACCGCGGTCTAGTTCCAGGATCCACTCGGCCACGTTGTCTAGGAAGTAACGGTCGTGAGTTACGGCCAATACAGCGCCTGGATACTTGGCGAGGTGCTGCTCGAGCCAAAGCACCGATTCGGCGTCTAAGTGGTTAGTAGGTTCGTCAAGAAGAAGTAGGTCTGGCTTTTCTAGTAGTAACTTGCAAAGAGCCACACGACGACGCTCTCCACCGGAAAGGTGAGTTACTGGGGTGTCGCCTGGAGGGCAACGCAATGCATCCATAGCCTGTTCTAGCTGGTTGTCGAGGTCCCAGCCATCCACGTGGTCGATCTGCTCCTGCAGTTTGCCCATCTCTTCTAGCAAGGTGTCGAAGTCGGCGTCTGGTTCACCCATCGCTGCCGAGATTTCGTTGAAGCGGTTGAGCTTGTCTTTAGTTTCTTTCACCGCGAGTTCAACGTTGCCAAGCACGGTTAGGTTTTCGTCTAGCGGAGGTTCCTGCATGAGCATGCCAACGGTGTATCCCGGGCTAAGACGCGCTTCACCGTTGCTTGGCTGGTCCATGCCGGCCATGATCTTTAAAACAGATGACTTACCGGCACCGTTTGGCCCAACCACACCGATTTTCGCGCCTGGCAGGAACGCCAAAGTTACGTCGTCAAGAATGACCTTGTCGCCATGCGCCTTGCGCGCTTTGATCATTTGATAGATGAATTCAGCCATGAAAATGCCCTCTGCCGATAGATGTTTGCTTTGGATAGTTTATCCTGCATGGTTCTATGGCAGAGGGCATCTGGACCAGGCGCTAACGAGGGGGAGGCAGCGCCTGGGGCTTTATGCGAGCGCTAGCTCTTCTTCTTTTTCGAGTTCTTCTTCGGCTTGCCCAGGCTCCTCAGGGTTTGGCAGGTCGCCGGCTTCGCGCACTAGAACAGTTCGCGTGAAGGCCGAGTTTCCCCAGCAAAGGTCGTGGCCGAGAGCGTCGGCTTCGATTTCAACCGAGGTGCCGGCGCGCTCGCCGTTATCCCAATCGCGGACGCGAAGCTTGCCGGTGACCAGGATGCGCTCGCCTTTTGAGACCGAACCGGCAGCGTTGATGGCAAGCTGACGGAAAGCGGTCACCGTGAACCAGTTGGTTTCTCCGTCGATCCATTTGTTTAGGGCACGGTCGAACTTTCGGTGAGAAGCCGCAATGCGAAATGAGGTGATTGGCAGGCCATCTTGGGTTACCAGGTGACGAGGTGTGGTGGCAACCAGCCCTGCCACAGTTACAAGTTCAGACATTTGTTCCTTTCTTCTGGCAGTCGATCTTGATTGCCGTAGAAGAGAGTTTGGAACAAAAAAGTGCTCAGAAACGAGCGGGTTTAAATCTGTGGAAAACTACTTTGCAAACTCGCGAAACTTTGCGCGAACCTTAGCCATTTTCGGCGCAACTACGGCCGTGCAATAGCCCTGTCCAGGGTTTTTGGCAAAGAAGTCCTGGTGATATTCCTCGGCCTCCCAGAACTTTTCGGCAGGAGTCACCTTGGTGACGATTTTGTCTCCCCAGATTTCTTTGGCACGCTCTAGGGCGGCATCGAAGGCTTGCTTCTCCCCCTCGTTCCGGTAGAAAACCTCTGAGCGATACTGGGTTCCGATGTCGTTGCCCTGACGGTTTAGCTGAGTTGGGTCATGCAGTGTGAAGAACATGTCGAGGATGATTTCTTCCGAGATTTCGTCCTCGTTGAAAAAGACTTCGGCAACTTCGGCGTGGTTGGTGGTTCCGGTGCAAACCGCTTCGTAACTAGGGTTGTCTACTTCCCCGCCCATGTAGCCGCACATCACATCGGTCACGCCTTTGAATTGCATGTAGGCGCTATCTAAGCACCAAAAACAGCCACCGGCCAAAACGAAACTCTTCATGTCTCTAGCCTAGAGTGAGAGCATGAGTTACGAAGCCAAAGCAGAGCGTTACGAAAACATAAAGATACGCCGCGTTGGAAACAGCGGCCTGATTCTTCCAGAAATTTCTCTTGGACTTTGGCATAACTTTGGAATCAACGACGACTTAGCCAATCAAAAGGCCATTCTCCACCGAGCCTTTGATCTTGGCGTGTTTCACTTCGACCTAGCGAATAACTACGGACCAATTCCAGGTAGTGCCGAGGAAAACTTCGGACGCCACCTCAGCGACGGTCTTGCTCGCTACCGTGACGAACTGATTATTTCTTCGAAGGCCGGCTATTTGATGTGGGATGGCCCTTTTGGAGAATGGGGTTCAAGGAAGTACCTAACCGCTTCGCTCGATCAAAGCTTGAAGCGAATGGGCTTGGAATACGTCGATGTCTTCTACTCTCACCGTTTCGACCCAAACACTCCACTCGAGGAAACCATGGGCGCATTGGCTAGCGCTGTTCAATCCGGCAAAGCGCTTTACGTTGGGGTTTCAAACTACGGGCCAGAAGAAACCAAACGGGCTCATCAGATTTTGAAGGAACTCGGAGTTCCGTTGACGATTCATCAGCCGAGGTATTCGATGTTTGATCGAACTCCTGAAGCTGGACTTTTAGAAACGCTCGAGGGACTCAAAGTTGGAGCAATTGTTTTCAGCCCTCTGGCGCAAGGTCTGCTTACCGACCGCTATTTCAAGGGAATCCCGACCGATTCTCGAGCTGCCAAAGAAGTATTTTTGCGTGAGAGCAATGTAAGTGAAAAGTACCTAGAAACCGCCAAGGCGTTGAACGAATTGGCAAAAGATCGGGGCCAGACTCTTTCACAACTGGCGCTGAGTTGGGTGCTTCGTCAACCTGCGGTTTCTTCTGCACTGATTGGAGCTAGTTCAGTGAAGCAGCTAGAGGAGAATCTCAAGGCTATGGATGCACCTAAGTTGACAGCTGAAGAATTATCGCTGATTGAACCTCTGGCAGTTCACGGGCTTGGCTAGCGCTGAACCATTCCTAAGCCCTGTGGAACAACTCTGACCCATTCGGAGGCAGGAAGTTCAACGCGCTTGTAGGAACCGGTTTCGGTAAGTCGGTACATGGTGGTTGAACCGCCGCCGTCCAACATTACCGCCTGGGTAGCGCCAACTTCTTTCAACCAAACTGCAAGCTGGTGAACCGATGATCCTCCGAGGCGGAAGCGGTTGAAAACGTCGGCGGAGTTTCGAACACCCATCGTGGTGTTGGCAAACCACACGTCGCCGTTTTCGTTCCATCCGATTGCGTTTCGGGGTCTAATGTCTTCCCAAGCCGGAGAACAGCGAGCCACTACAACGCCGTTGATAATCATGTTCTGACGATTACCGAACGAGGCAAACAGCGGAACATCTTTCTTGATTTTGTAACTGTTGGTGACCTTCAGTTTGTCGCCAACCTTTAGCTTCTTGACCTCGGCAACTGATTTGGAGCCCACCTGAAAAACGAGCTGATCTTTAGCCACATTGATGGCCCGCCCGGTTGCATAGACCTTGGTAACGCGCCCAGAAAGATCCGTAATCAGCGTTGCTGACAGCGCGGAGGTTGATGGGTAGAGTTCGCTGGTAAACATCACCAGACCGGAATTGATTCTTACCCCGCGATGGTTTACCGCTCGGATGTTAAGAATCTCTCCATTCGGCAGTTCGACGGTCCCAGAGGTCTTGATTGAGGTGCGCAAGAACTTGGTGGTTTTTACGCCTTTTGGCTTCACATATTCAACCCGGTCACCGACGCGAAGAGATTTCAGGGTTTCAGCACCCAGCCCTGCAGCGGCAAAAACATAGTCACCGTCGACAGTTGGGATTTTGAAACTTTCTTTCTTGCCACTTTTGGTTACCAAACCCGCTTTGACTTCGACAACATAGGTCACTGGCGGAAGGCCCGTCGTGGATTTCAAACTGTTGTATGCGCCAATTGAATCGGCGGCCAAATACTGAAGGTTGAGCCCTTGAGTCTGAATTTTCTTATTGTCGTTGTGCAAAATGTGTGATGAACCCTGCAGTCCAGTTCGATCGTTGCCATCGCTTTCAACTACCCCAACAATGGGTGTTGCTGATGACGGTGAATAGACCAACTCACCTTTACTGATCATGGCGCTAAAAAGTAGGTTCGTACCTCGTAGGTTGTAAAAGTCTCCGTTGACATAAGAAACCGCATTTATCTTGCCGGCCAATTTGGTTTGGGTGGCTACGTTTCCGATTTGAGGGTAGGTAGGAACAATCTGAACCTGAGCCAGGCTGGACCTGGAGTAAGAAAGACGCGTTTTCCAAATTTGACCACCGTTGGTCTTGCCGGCCGCCCAGTCGTAGGTGCCAACTATTCCGCCCCCGATCAATGGAACTTCGGTGTGCTTTTCAGCTGTTTCTATGGAAGGAGTCTTTCGGCAATTTTGTGTTTCGGCCGTAGGAACAAGATCGGAAGAATCTATATCTTCGATTTCTTGAGGTAATGGAACCTCTTCGGCAGCGGCGTCGGAACCCTCTGGGATTTTGGCACAAGCTCCGATAGGTAGCAGTAACGCACCCACCGCCAACGCGGCAACAAGCCGAAAGGATTTTGAAGCCATCGGTAGCATTTTACCGACACAACCTGCGAATCGTTTGGATACCGCGGGTAGTCTTAACGTGTGAGCAAAGTTCTTTCTTCCCTTCCCGTCGGCGAAAAAGTCGGCATCGCTTTTTCCGGTGGACTAGATACGTCGGTGGCGGTTGCTTGGATGCGAGAGAACGGCGCAATCCCCTACGCCTACACCGCGGACTTAGGACAATACGACGAAACCGACATCGGTTCGATTCCAAATCGAGCCATCGAATATGGGGCCGAGGCCGGCCGACTAATCGACTGTCGCCAATCTTTAGCAGAGGAAGGCCTAACAGCAATTGCATGCGGCGCCTTTCACATTCGCACCGGAGCTAAAGCGTATTTCAACACAACTCCGCTAGGGCGCGTTGTCACCGGCACCCTGCTGGTTCGTGCCATGCGCGAGGACGGCGTGGAAATTTGGGGCGATGGCTCAACCTACAAAGGCAACGACATCGAGCGCTTCTACCGTTACGGGCTCCTAGCCAACCCGAATCTTCGGGTTTACAAGCCTTGGCTGGATGAACGATTCGTAAACGAACTCGGCGGACGCCAAGAGATGAGCGAGTGGCTTTTGGCTCGAGACCTGCCTTATCGTGCTTCCAGCGAAAAGGCGTATTCCACTGACGCAAACATGCTCGGGGCAACACACGAGGCCAAGAGCCTCGAAAGCCTAAACACCTCTTACGAAATTGTTGAACCGATCATGGGAGTTAAGTTCTGGGACCCTTCGGTAAAAATTGACAGCGAAGACGTCACGATTTCTTTCCGTCAAGGACGTCCGGTTGCAATCAACGGCAAGGAATTCAAGGACGCGGTTTCGCTGATGATGGAGGCCAACACAATTGGCGGTCGCCACGGAATCGGAATGAGCGATCAGATTGAAAATCGCATCATTGAAGCAAAGAGCCGTGGAATTTACGAGGCTCCGGGTATGGCATTGATTTTTGCAGCGTACGAAAGACTTCTGAGCGCGATTCACAACGAAGACACTATTGCCAGCTACCACGCTGAGGGCCGGAGAATGGGTCGCCTACTTTATGAAGGTCGCTGGTTAGACCCTCAAACACTCATGCTTCGAGAATCTCTGACAAAATGGGTGGCTTCAGCGGTAACTGGCTCGGTCACGCTGAGGCTCCGTCGTGGCGATGACTACACGATTATTGACACTCGCGGTGAAGGCTTTAGTTATCACCCAGAGAAACTATCAATGGAACGAACCGAGGACGCAGCGTTCGGACCGACAGATCGGATTGGTCAGTTGACTATGCGAAACCTTGACATCGAAGACACTCGAACCAAGTTAGATATGTACCGCAAGCAGGGGCAACTGGATGGCGGGAATTACGAATTAACCTAGAGGTTAACTTCGATTAGCCCGGTGATTCTCGGGTCGTCCGGCTGAGTGTTTGGCCTAAACCTCTTCACTTCGCCGTTTGGTAACAGTAGGAATTTTTCAAAATTCCACATTACGGGTCCGGCTAAGCCCGCGTCGTCTTTAACCTTGGTCAACTCTTTATAAAGCTTGTGACGTCGTGGTCCGTTTACTGCAACCTTCTCGGTCATTGGAAACTTGACGCCAAAGTTCGTGCTGCAGAAAGACTGGATGTCGGCGTCTTTGCCGAGTTCTTGAAGGAAAGTGTTTGATGGCAAGCCAATCACCACGAAACCCTCGTCCTTGTATTGCTCATATAGGCGCTCCAAAGCCTCATACTGAGGGGTCAGGCCGCACTTCGACGCGACGTTCACGACCAACGTCACCTTTCCGGCGAGATCCTCGAAGGTTGTCTTTTCACCGGTGATTTTAGTGAGCTCAATTTGCGATAGGTTCATGTTGGTTCAAAGCAGAAAAGTGCCTAAAAAATTCCAAAAAGAAAGTGCCCGTTGAATTCAACGGACACTGCCCTTAGCGATTTGCTGTTTCTTATTAGTAATAAGAATTGGTTACGCTGGCCACTGCGACCCACCAGAAGAAACCGATAACCATGTAAACGGCTCCGATTGTGATTCCGGCGATTGCCAAACCTTTGCCACCCTGGGTGTTGTTTGATTCCTTGATTTGGTTTAGGGCGACAAGACCCAAGATGAAACCAACCGGGGCTAGGCAAACCAATGAAACGACAAATGATGCCACAGCTAAACCATTAGTGGTTTGAGGTGCAGGCTGACCATAAGGAGTCTGGTAAGGAGTGGTCCCGTAAGTTGGCTGAGTTGGAGGAGTGAACTGCTGGGCAGGAGCCGAGTTAGCGGCAGTGCCACAAGCGGAGCAGAATGCAGCACCGTTTAATGGTGCTCCACATTTTGAACAAAACATTGATTTCCCCTGTAGATAAACGAACGCTTCATTCTAAGCGATTAGACCACGCGTTGACTCTTGAAGAATTAGGCTGGAGTGATGCACAAGGTCAATGACGCTACTTCGGAGTTGCGCCGCAGGGTTTTTGAGTACGCGAATCAGCGACTAAATTACGATCCAGCCCCGCTTGACAACACCGAAACTTACGAGAATCTCTTTCAGGCAGCTGGCCTAACCATTACCGAGGACGGTCTTGGAGCCAAGGCGATGGACCTCTTCGCTAATGTTTTAGCCCCAGCAACCATTTCAACCGACCACCCTGGCTATCTCTCCTTCATCCCCTGTGCTCCAACCGAAGCATCCAAGTTGTTCGACCTCGTGGTTTCGGCTTCGGGAATGTACGGCGGATCTTGGATGGAAGGCGCTGGTGCAGTCTTCGCTGAAAACCAGGTCCTCTCCTGGCTTGCCAAAGAAGCCGGTCTGCCCGAAACCGCCGGCGGTGTTTTCGTTCAGGGAGGAACTCTCGGCAACCTGAGTGCACTTGTGGCTGCGCGAGACCACGCTCGGCGGAGTGGAATGAAAGCAGCACGCTGGAAGGTGGCCTGCAGTGCAGAAGCTCACTCTTCACTAAAAACTGCAGCCAGCGTTATGGACATCGATCTGATTAAGATTCCCGCAGACGAACACGGCAAACTAACTTCCTCAGAACTGCGCAAGACACTGAACGGCAACCGAGACGGGTTATTCGCGATTGTTGCCACAGCTGGAACCACCAACTTCGGAATTGTTGACCATCTGGATGAAGCTGCCGAAGTTGCCAAAGAACTTGGTGTGTGGTTCCACGTTGATGGTGCCTATGGGCTTGCTGGAATCCTCTCGCACTACACCAGGCCTTTATTCAAAGGTTTGGAGCATGCCGATTCGTTTATCGTTGACCCGCACAAGTGGTTGTTTGCCCCATTCGACGCCTGCGCCTTGGTTTATCGTGAGCCAGAGATTGGTCGACTCGCTCACACTCAACATGGCGAATACCTAGACACCCTGACCGACTCTGGCGATTTCAACCCGAGCGACTACGCCATAAACCTGACCAGACGCCCGCGTGGTTTGCCGCTTTGGTTCTCACTTGCTACTCACGGGACCAAGGCTTACTGCGAAGCTGTGGACAAGAACATTGAAATCGCGCACTACGCAACGCAGGAAATTCGTCGTCGTGATTACTTGGAATTGGTTAGAGAACCAGAACTCTCCGTCGTTGTTTTCGAACGTACCGGCTGGACCTTGCCCGACTACGACGAGTGGTCGAAGAAGCTTCTTGCCGAAAATATTGCCTTCGTAGTACCTAGCTCTCACAAGGGTCGCCCGAATGCACGTTTCGCTATCGTCAACCCGCTAACCTCAAAGGAACTCATCAACGAGATCCTGGACACCATGGAGTAAAGATGAAACTGACCATTGTTGAATCGCCAAAACCACTTTCCAGAGTCAAGCCAGCCACTCGCGAGCCACTTCGCGTTGCCTTAGTTCAGATGCGTTGGCACGAAGACCAGTCTGCTCACCAGGCAAAGTTGGCGGAAGGCATAGCCAAGGCGGCAGGCGCGGGAGCAAAGATAGTTTTCCTGCCGGAACTAACTCTCAGCCGCTACCCCGCCGACGAAATGCCAACCGGTCCCGTGCTTCCTCTCGCCGAAGAACTCGTGGACGGACCAACCCACCAATTCGCCGCCACCGCTGCCAAGGCGAACAATGTCTATGTTCACGCCTCCCTCTTCGAACGGGAAGCACAGCCAGACGGACGTGGACTAAACACCGCGATCATCGTTGCCCCAACTGGCGAAATAGTTTCCAAGACCCACAAACTTCACATACCAGTGACAGCTGGCTACTACGAGGATCAGTACTTTGCTCCTGGCCCAAGCGCTGGCGAGCCGTATCCGGTCTACGATCTGCTGGGTGGCAAGTTTGGACTACCAACCTGTTGGGATGAATGGTTCCCAGAAGTCGCCCGAAACTACAGCCTTCGTGGCGCAGAGGTACTGGTCTACCCGACCGCAATTGGTTCCGAGCCAGACCACCCAGACTTCGACACCGAACCACTTTGGCAGCATGTCATCGTTGGTAATGGCATCGCCAACGGCACCTTTATGGTTGTTCCTAACCGTTATGGCAACGAAGGCAAGATCAACTTCTACGGCTCAAGCTTCATCTCCGACCCCTACGGCCGAGTAATTGCCAGAGCCGCTCGTGAAGGCGACGAGGTTTTGGTTGCAGACCTGGATCTAGATCAGCGCCGCGACTGGCTCGACCTCTTCCCTTTCCTCGCCACAAGGCGCCCGGACAC
>JBFYOM010000034.1:0-11735 GCA_041303805.1 Micrococcales bacterium | reverse complement strand
GCCTTCAACGGCAGGAAGTTCTTGCAGGAGAACCTTGCGGTTAGCCAGCTTCATTGCCGCTACCGCGAACGTGATGCTGGTAATCAGGACCAACCCTTGCGGAACGAAAGCGATAACGCTGGCGATTGCTGCCACGGTTGCCTCGAGCCATTCGCCGGTTTCAAGGGCTTTGGTCCAACCGCCTCGCGCTTGCATCTGCCCATTGGCGGCTAAAGCTACGAAAGGGGCAAGTGCCCAAGTTACCCACTTGATGACCTTGTTTAGTGCGTTGCGAAGTTCGCTGGCGACCAGCGAAAACTTTCGGGCTTCTAAAGTGATCTTCGACGCGTAAGTGTTGGAGCCAACTCGAACCACGCGAGCCGTTCCCTTACCTCCCGAAACCACCGCACTGGCAAGCAGCTCATCTCCGACACGTTTGTCGACCGGCTCGGCTTCCCCGGTGAGGATTGACTCGTCGAGCTCTAACTCTTGAGATTCGATGACTACACAGTCAGCCAGCAGCTGGTCCCCAGCGCGGATTTCCAAAAGATCGTCCATGACGATGTCTTCCAGTTTCAGATCTACGATTTCCCCGTTGCGCCTTGCCCTGGCGTGAGGGGCGTGAAGCAAACTGATTCGATCAAGAGTGCGCTTCGAGCGGTATTCCTGAATCACGCCAATCAGAATGTTCGAGATTACGGCGAGCCCGAACAGGGCATCCTTCCATTCGCCAAGTGCCAGCAAGGCTAGGAAGGAGCCACCGACTACAGCGTTGAACAGAGTGAAAAAGTTGGCACGCAGGATGCTGCGGAAACTTCTCGAAGAAGAGTTGTCTTGCTTATTAGTCAGCCCAGCCGCAATTCGCTCGGCCACTTCGGATGAGGTGAGGCCGTTAGGCGAAAGGACAGACATGGTTCAAGGCTACCCACATCTTGAACATGGGCCTGCTGGTAGTTTTATGAGTGGAGGAAACAGATTGCAAGCGAAACAAAACAACTCGGTCCAAGAGTTCTTCTCGATTCGTTTCCGTAAACTCCTCTCTGGCGCAGCTGACGGGAAGCCACCTTGGCTAGACATCATTGCCGGCGGTGAAACCGGTGGACTATTTCTGCCAAACGAAGGACCTTGGGTGGTCCACCGGGACTTCGGCACCTTGGTTGGCGGAATTCGCGCGTTACTGGTTCAAGCACTTCAGCCCGCAACCTTGGCTGGCGTTCGCAATCACTCTCGTTACGAACAGGATCCACTAGGACGACTAGCGGGTACGATTCGTTGGCTCACGGTAACCACGTTCGGTTCTCACGCTGCCGTTGCTGGTGAATCGTCTCGGGTTAATCGCCTGCATACTCGGGTTACCGGAGAAGCACCGGTCAGCTATCGCGCTTCCGATCCGCACTTGTTGCTCTGGGTTCACGCCGCATTTACCGATTCGTTTCTGGCTGCTCACGAGCTTTATTGCAAGGCGCCGATTCCTGGTGGTGCTGATGGCTACATCTCAACCTGGGCCAGATCGGTTGAGCCGTTGGGTTTGAGTCAGGCTCCGAAGTCTCGCGACGACTTAGATGACGTCATGTATTCGTTTTTTGCTGAACTTCAGGTTTCCGAGGACACCCGAGCGGTGGTTAGCTTCATTCGCAAGCCGCCGCTGCCTCTGGCGGTTCGCCCGGCCTATGCGCTTTTGTTCCAGGCGGCAGTGGTTTCTCTTCGCCCCGAACACCTTGAGTTACTTGGTCTAAAGGCCGGTCCGCGTTGGTTGATCGTTCCGACCACTCGGATTTTACTTCGGGCCATTCGTGTCTTGATTGGTCCAGAGTCACCAATCGAGGACGGCGCACTGCAAAGACTTAGGAGACTGGGCCTAATTTAGATTTACGCCGCTTGGCGCTTCTGGAAAGCCCGGCGGCATTTTTCACCATCGACGGAAACACCAGACCGTGCATTGGGAAAACCGCCCACCAGTAAAGCTGACCGAGTAGACCCTTTGGAACGTAAGTTGCCGTTTGGGTGACCTTGGTTCCCGTCTTGGTTTTCTCTAGGCGAAATTCAAGCCAGGCTAGGCCAGGCATTTTCATTTCCGCTCGAAGACGCAGAAGTTTTTCCGGGATTAATTCTTCGACTCGCCAAAAGTCCACGGCGTCACCAATCACCAGTTTGTCTGGGTCTCGGCGCCCACGACGAAGGCCAACGCCACCGATTAGTTTGTCGATCAATCCGCGAAGCTCCCAAGCCCAACTAGCCGTTGAGTAGCCATGGTCACCGCCGATTGCTTGCACGGTTGCCCATACAGTTTTGATGTCGTTTGGGCTCTCGGCTGTTCGCACATCGGTGTAGAGAGAACCACCGGCCCAGTCTGGGTCGGTTGGCAAGGGTTCGCTGGCGCTGCCAGGGAGTGAAGCGTCCGACCAGCGAGTTTCCACGTTGGCGGTCTTGATTCTCGTGAGTGCAAGTTCCACCGCACGTTTGAATGGGGTTAGACCTTCTTTGAAAGGCGGAATGAGTTCGTTGATGTTCGAAGGGGTGGCTACCACCTCGTGTTTCAGGCTTGCCACCAAACGCTTTGCAAGGGTGAACGGAACCGGAGTGACCAAGCCAACCCAACCACTGGAAAGGCCAGGCGATAGAACTGGCACAGGAATAATGATTCGTTTTCTGAGGCCAGCGGCTTTCGCATACTGTTGCATCATCTCGGCATAGCTAAAGATGTCTGGGCCGGAGATGTCGTAGACACCGGTTGTTTCGGCGGGGAGGCTTGCTCCACCAACTAGGTATCGAAGGAGATCTCGAACCGCGATCGGTTGAATGCGATTTTTGACCCACTTTGGTGTGGTCATGATCGGCAGACGCTCGGTCAGGTAGCGAAGCATTTCGAAAGAGGCCGAGCCAGAACCGATAACCACGCCGGCACGAAACTCGATGGTTGGAACATTGGTGGCACGAAGAATCTCGCCGGTCCTCATTCTGGCGCTCATGTGGGGTGAGAGGTCGTCTGGGTCATTGATGATTCCACCAAGGTAGACCATCCGCTGCACCTTGGCTTTGGCCGAAGCGAGTGCAAAGCCTTTGGCAAGCGAGACTTCAGAATCTTCGAAGGAGTCTTTAACCATCAGCGAGTGTATTAGGTAATAGGCAACATCAACTCCGGCCAGGGCCTTATCCAGAACCTTGGGGTCTTCCGCATCGCCATCCACCACTTCAACCTTGGAGAACCATGGGTGAAGGCTGATCCGTGAAGCGTTGCGAACTAGGACACGAACGCGGTAGCCATGGTCAAGCAGTGCCGTTACCAGTCGACCACCGATGTAACCGGTGGCGCCCGTGACTAGGCACAGTGCTGGTTTGCCGCTTTTCGTTTTCAAAAGCGGAAGGCCTTGGCCTATTCGATCGTGGACGGTCATACTCCAATTAACGCAGGTTCTTCAAAATAAAGTCCCACGAGAATCGGAGGTTCACGGAGAGTCTCTCAGGGAATTCACAGGCGGTAAACATCACTTGGGGGAATAGCCTCTTAGAGGTGTCTGTTTTTGTTATCAACACACCATATATTTGTAAGGGTTTCCATTGGCAAAAATGCTCCAGGCCTTGGGCCTTTTTTCGGCTAAACGCGCTTGGCTAGTTGTTATCACCTGGATACTTCTTCTTGGTTCGGCAGGCACCTGGGCCGTTCTCGGCATGGGCAAACTCTCGACAAGCATGTCGATTGACGGCATCGAATCCCAGAAGGTAATCGACGAACTTCAGGTTTCCTTTCCAGAAGCTGCCAGAGGAAGCGGTCAAGTTGTCTTCCATAAGAGAGACGGCAGCGCTCTAACCTTTGATGAGAAATCGGCCATCACCGAAATCCTTGACCACGTGAAGACAATGGATGCCGTTGCCGACACCATTGACCCCTTCGAACTAGCAGTTACTAAGGCGGATGCCGCTGAGCAGATTGCCGATGGAAAGCTTCAAATCGAAGAAGCCAAACTTGAGATCTCTCGAAACGAAAAGAAAATCAAGGACGGCGCTGCAGCTCTAGTTTCGGCGAAGTCGCAACTCGATTCCGCGGCGAGACAGCTGAAAGATGCCAAGGCGCAACTAGACGCGGGCAAAGCCAACTACGACATGGCTGTCGCCGGCCTACCTCAGCTCCAGGCCGCATTGCCGTTCCTTCCGCCCAACTCGGCAGAGTACACAAACGCCACTCTTGCTATTGCTGCCGCCCAAGCAGGCATAGCTCAATACGAAGCCGGTCTTCAGGCTTACAACACTGGCAAGGCGCAATACGATGCGGGGCTTCGCAAATACAACGTTGGTGTGGCAGACCTTGCCGACGGCCGCAAACAGTTAGCAGACGGTAAAGAGCTTTTGGCCGAGAAGGAACTCGAGCTGATTCAAGGCGAGCGCCTATTCAATCTTGCGAAAGACTATGGACTTATTTCCACAGATCAAAGCACCGCGGTTTCGGTTATCCAGTTTGACCGCCCAACCACAGCGCTAGAGGAGTATCAGAAGTCCGACGTTGTTGACTACATCGCCTCCCAGAAAATCGAGGGCGTCGACGCCGAATTCAGCAAGGACCTCACCATGAGTGTTGGCGGGCTTTTAGGCATTGGTGAAATTCTCGGCCTAGTTATTGCTGGTATCGTCCTGTTCGTTATGCTTGGCACTTTGATCGGCGCCGGTTTGCCACTGATTGCCGCCATCATCGGCGTTGGTGCCTCGGCTGGAATCACGCTAGGTCTTTCTGGTTTCATTCCGATGACCGCGACCACTCCGGTGCTCGGAGTCATGCTTGGTTTGGCGGTTGGGATCGACTACGCGCTATTCCTCCTCAACCGTCACCGTAAACAGCTAATGGCCGGCATGGGTGTTCGCGAATCGATTGCTCTATCCAACGGAACGTCTGGTAACGCGGTGGTTTTTGCCGGGCTAACCGTGATCATCGCGCTGCTTGCTTTGAACATCACCGGAATCGACTTCCTAGGTCTAATGGGAACCATGGCAGCCATGGCAATCGTCATCTCGATTCTCATCGCTATCACGCTAACCCCTGCACTAATGGGTCTTCTCGGGATGAAGGTGCTTTCTAAAAAGGAACGAGCTCGAATTGGTGAGCCAACGGTCTCGAAGAAAACCAAAGCCAACAAGCCGGTTTCAGAAGCAAAAGAAGCTCTCGTGGTTCGCCACCCTTGGATTACGGTACTCACAGGTGTGACTTTACTGATGATCGCTGCGATTCCGTTCTCGAGTATGCGCCTAGGTTTGCCAGATGGTTCCAGCGAACCAATCGACTCAACCCAGTACAAGGCATATAAGTTGATCGAAGAGGCCTTTGGGACTGGAGCCAACGGTCAATTGGTCACAGTGCTAACGGTTCCGAACAAGCTGGAAACCGAAGCGGATGAAAACACGTTCAAGGCAGAGGTTGCTGAAAAGCTCGGCACCCTTGAAAACGTGGACATCGTTCTTCCAGCGGCTGTCTCGACCGACGGAACCAAATACATGTTCCAGGTTGTTCCAACCGGAGGCCCGGCCAGCATTGAAACCGAGAACTTGGTTTTTGACATTCGTGAACTAGGTTCGGAATTCAAGCAGACTTACTCTGCTGAAACTGGAGTTACCGGTTTGGCGGCCGTGAACATCGATGTGTCCCAGAGAATGGCGTCCGTATTGCCGCTCTACCTATTTGTAGTAATCGCTCTGTCGATACTTCTGATGATTGTGGTGTTCCGTTCGATCGCGGTTCCCCTGGTTGCCAGTGCCGGATTCCTACTTTCGGTGATGGCCGCACTTGGTTCCGTCGTTGCGGTCTACCAGTGGGGTTGGCTAGGTCCGCTGTTTGACGTACACGACCCCGGACCAATCATGAACTTCCTACCGAGCATTGCCATCGGAATCTTGTTCGGTTTGGCTATGGACTATCAACTCTTCCTCGCCACCGGAATGCGTGAAGCTTACGTGCACGGAATGGCGCCACGAGCGGCAGTGAATCATGGGTTGAAACTAAGCCGTTCAGTAGTTTTGGCAGCCGCCATCATCATGGTTTCGGTCTTCGGTTCGTTCATGTTCTCGCACTCAACCCTGATTCGCCCGATTGGTTTTGCTCTTGCGGCCGGCGTGCTTTTCGACGCGTTCGTAGTGAGGCTTTTGATCATGCCAGCCGTACTCACGTTATTGGGTAAGTCGGCCTGGTGGATTCCAAAGTGGCTCGACCGGATTTTGCCGGACGTTGATGTTGAGGGCGCGAAGCTCCAGCGCTAACCTAGCAGAGCGGCCATCTGCTTCTGAATAATCTTGGCTGCTTGCTCTGGCATGAGCCGAGAAAGTTTGTCCATGATTTTGGCGTCGCTTCCGGCAAACCCGTGGAAACGATTCTGCTCGAACGCTTCGATGATTGCGGCAGCAGCCTCGGGCGATGGTAGAACTTTGAAGTTACCGGCTTTGGCGGCCATGGCCTTAGCCTCCTTAGGAGTAATCGCCTTGGAGTTTGTGGAAATGTTGGTGGCGATTGCGCCTGGGAAGAACAGGCAAACTCCAATCTTCGTGTTGGCAAGTTCCGAGCGCAGCCCTTCGGTGAACAGTTTCACCGCGGCTTTTGAAGCACCGTAAATCGTCTGCCCAGGAACTGGCACGTAGCCACCCATGCTGGAGACATTTAGAATCTGGGCCTCTGGCCTGTCCGACAGTAGGGGGAGAAACTCCTTGACCATGTGAACCGTGCCGAAAAAGTTCACGTTAAAGACGCGGTGAAAGTCTTCGTAAGACAAGTCGGCGACCGTTCTGAATTTGTGAATGATCCCCGCGATGTTCATAAGGCCATCGACTTGACCGTGCTTCGCGACTACCTCTTTGGGCAGCTTTGAAACCGCAAGCTTTTCGGAGATGTCGACCACGTGTAGTGAAAGTTTTTTGCTAGGCCCTCCGGCAAGAGTTTGAGTTTCGATGAGGTTGGCTTCATTCACATCGATGGCAGCCACGCTTGCGCCGGCTTTCAATAGTTGCAGCGTAACGTCGCGGGCAATCCCGTTACCGGCTCCGGTTACTACGATGACTTTGTCTTGAACCTTCATGGTTTCCTCCAATAACTGAAAAACATCGTTTCAGCATTTTCAGACTACGCCTATCGGATTGGATTACAGGCCGTGGTTCTTTCTGAACACTGCGACGATGGCGTTGGCATGGCCGTGACCCATGGCATGATCGGTTTTTAGCCAGGTGACCTGCTCACCGTGCTTGCGGTCTTTTACCTGCTCCAGTAACTTCATCCAGTGATCAATTGGATGCCCGTAGGTTTTCTCAATCGATGGGAAGTAACTCGCTGGGCCTTTTACCGGTTCAGTCATTTTGTCACTCTTTCATTTATCCCATCCAGAATCAACTGAATTCCGATGTTCAATCCAGACGAGTTGATTTTGTCTAGATTATCGACAACTCCAAGTGAGTTCGCTTGCATTCGCTGTTGCTCATGCCAAACCTGGCCAAGCACCAGAAACTGAATTGATTCTGATGCAGCCACCCGCAGCTTCTCGTCGTCTACTTCGATTGCAGCGAAAATCCGCTCTAGGAAACCGTTTGCTCCTAGCCCGAGAGCCAAGGTGCTCGAAACAATTTCGGCACCATCTCGAAAAGCAAGTAATGCGTCTCTAAATGCTAAAGCCTCGGCCGTTGCATTGATTCGCCAGTCTGAAAGCTTGTCTACCGTTTTTGAAAAGGCGACAATGGTGTTCGAAATCTCGGCCAGAAGTTCTTGCTTGCTCTCGAAGTGCCAGTAAATGGCGCTCGGCTGTAAATCGAGAGAAGCTGCGAGCTTCCTAATCGTGAAGTCCGGTAGGCCAACCTCTTCGAGCAGGCGCATGGCGGCGCCAAGCACATCGGCTTTCGAATAACGAGTTGCATTCATCTTGGAGAAATACTAACCTGAACAGTGTTCAGGAAGGAACTGACTTGAAACTGGAACTGCGCGACTACCCACGAATTGCCATCTTTGTTGGCCTGATTGCGGCACTGGGAGTCATTCCAGCTATTCAAGTTATCCCAGGTGTTCCAGTTACGGCCCAGACCCTCGGAGTAATGTTGGCAGGCGCCGTCCTCGGTAGCTACCGCGGTACGCTCGCAGTTTTGATGTTTGAACTTCTAACCTTGGCTGGGTTGCCACTGTTGGCAGGTGGCCGCGGCGGTTTGTCGGCGTTCGTTGGACCAACCGCTGGCTATCTAATCGGCTGGAGCATCGGTGTTTGGGTGATTGGTTTCGTGATCGAGAAACTACCAAAGGTTCCACTCTTCCTAAGTTCCCTCCTCGCATTCGTCCTTGGTGGAATTGTTGCCATCTACGTTCCAGGAATCCTCTGGTACGCCTACACACAGAATGCTCCAGTGCTCGCTGTGGCTCAGGGAAACCTAATCTTTCTGGTCGGCGACAGTCTAAAAATCGCAATTGCTTTGGTGGTACTTATTGCCTTGAAAGCCGCTTATCCAAAGGCACTTAGATAGCGGTGTTGAAAGGCATCAGCCTCGCCAACGTAACGGTTGCCTTTGACGGAAACCCGGTGGTTCGGAATGTAACTTTTGAAAGCGGTGCAAAATCGATTGCGGTCATCGGCAGTAATGGTTCAGGTAAATCCACTTTTGCCAGACTTCTAAACGGACTGGTAAAGCCGACCAGTGGCGAGGTCTCGGTTTACGGAAACACCCCAGATACCAAACAAGCCAGCTTCCTGTTCAGTAACCCAGACCTCCAAATCGTCATGCCGACAGTCTTTGAAGATGTCGCCTTTACGCTTTCCGGTTTGAAGTTGAACGCAGCTGAAGTTAGGTCGCGGGTTGGGGCGGCTCTGAAACTGGTGGGCTTGGAAGATCTAGAGCAAGCCAACTGCCACGAGCTTTCTTCCGGCCAGAAGCAGCTGCTGGCGTTGGCAAGCGCGTCAGTCCGAAAGCCAAAACTTTTAATCGCCGATGAACCAACCAATCTCCTCGACTTGGCAAACGCCAGGCGGATTAGCAAGTTACTCGGCAACATCCCCTCCGACCAGCTGGTGCTCGTCACCCACGACCTCGAGCTGGCTCAAGCCTGCGAAGAAGCGATCTGGTTTGAAGAGGGAATCCTGAAGTCGGTTGGTAAGCCGACCGACCTTATCGAGGCCTACCGGAAGTTCTCCAGTTGATCAGCCTGTATCAATCGGGAAACTCTTTTCTCCACCGCCTTTCGGCCGGCCCAAAACTTGCGGCACTATTCGTCGTCCTGGCTGCGATTGGACTGTCTACTTCACACCCCGTCTTGGCGGCGACGAGTTTTCTGTTCACCTGGCTGCTCTATTTGCTGGCAGGAGATTCATCAAATAGGTTCCTGCTCCAGGTTTGGAGATTTAGCTACATCGCGCTTTTCGTTTTCCTGCCACAGCTGTATTTTGGAGGCATCGAGAGGGCCTTCGGCTTCACACTAGCAACCCTGAGTGCACTGCTCTTAGCCGCTCTGCTTTCCATGACCACCCGAACCATTGACTTGGTCGCAATCATGCAAAAAATTTCACGCTCCAAATCATTCGCGCTAATCGTGACTCTGAGCATCAACTCGATTGCTCTTGTTTCAAACCTCGCCAAGAATATCGTTGAGGCTTCTGCGGCTCGAGGAGTGAAGCCAAATCGGATCCGACAAATTGTGACTCTATTTGTGGTCTCCCTGAAATTTGCCGACGACTACGCGGAGAGCTTGGCCGCCAGAGGCATCAGAATCTAATTAGCTCGCTTCGTAGCGGGACTCAAAATCGCCGAGACAAGCATTAGCACCAGAGGAACTGTAAACGCAACGTACAAACCAAATTCTTGTCCGAGTGCGCCCAGAGCCGGCCCAACTGAAACGCTAGAAAAATAGACCAGTGTAATCATCAGGTTGATTCTTGCTGGAGATCGCACTGGGTCGTCACTTAGGGCATTGCCTGCCATCGGGAAACCTAGAGCCAATCCGGCTCCCCAAAGAATGAGTCCTAGGTATGGCTGAGAGATAACTGAATCGAAGATGAAAATCAGAATGCCCGTGCTGGTTACGAGTGTTGAAAGCAAAATGGTCCAAAACCGCCCAAGCCGGTCGACCACAAATCCACCTAGCACGCGTGTTGCGGTGATAACTACCCAGAACAATCCGAAGGCGTTCGCCGCATCGGCAGGAGTAAAACCGGCAGTCTCGAGGGCAATCGGTAGCCAGGTGCCGGCGCTCAATTCGGCGATGATGAAGGACAGACCGATTAGCGCAACGACCAGAGTGCGAGGCTCCCGCCAAACCGTTCTAGCGATGGACTTGTTTTGCTGTTCTCTAGCGGTGTCTTGCCTTGACGATGGTCGCTTGGGGAGGTTCAGGCCAGCCCAAATTGCGCTGGCAAGCACTACAGCCGCAACCAACGAATAGTTCAGAGCGAGGCTTAGGTTGTTGCCAAGCATCCAACCACTCAGGCCGGCGGCAACCATCATGCCAACGCCAAAAGTCGAGTGAATTATCGGTAGGAGGCTTCGCTTAGCTTGTTTGTCTACTTCTGTGCCCTCATAGTTGCTGGTGAAGTCAATCAGTGCCATCGGTAAACCCATGGTCAAAAGAAGGACACAGGTCAACCAAAGATCTCCGGCGGGAATCGAAAACGCCAGGCCGAGCATAGACAGCGCCCCGACTGCAAAACTTGAAATAGTTACGGCGCCAGCTCCGAACCGACGATGCATTCCGCCTGCAAAGAAGATTCCGATTAGCCCTCCGAGTGGAAACAACATCACCACCAAGCCCATTTGGGCGGTTGTGAGCTCCAGATACTCTTTGACTTCTGGGCTTCGGCTTTGCCACGTTGCAAAGAGGAGGGCTCGAGCAAAAAAGGTTAGAGCGGTCGCAAGAAACCAGATTCCGACTTTTGGGTTTTTGCTCATTTGTTCAGGCTAGCAAAGGCAGTTGTGGAAAACTTCAAGTATGAGTTCAAATGAAATTACTCGGGACCTACTTTGGCCAAAATCCGGCGACTTCCAAGTTGTTGCCGAACTCGTGCGAGATGGGTTGGTCGAGTCTCGTCACTCGGGTATTGCCGCACTCGTAGGTCCAGACGGAAAAGTCATTGAAGAAATTGGTAAATCCAAGCGACTCATTTTTCCAAGAAGTGCCGTTAAACCGCTTCAAGCTGTTGCTGTAAGAAAAATGGGTCTAGAACTGACCGGAGCCGAACTGGCGATTTCGGCTGGCAGCCACCAAGGGACTGCCGCACACGCGTCGTTGGTAATCGACATCCTGGCTTCAGCCAACCTCACCACCGACGACTTGCAGTGTCCAGTAGCCTGGCCGGGCAACGTCGAAGCAGCTCAACAGGCCAGTAAGCAGAAACGCGAATACTTCAACTGCTCTGGAAAGCACGCGGGATTTTTGGCAGCCTGTGTTCACGCCGGCTTGGACGCAAAGACCTATCTAGAGCTAAATCACCCATTGCAAAAGCAGGTACTGGACACCCTCGAAGAATATTCGGGGGAGAAAATTTTGTTCAGCACCGCCGATGGCTGTGGCGCTCCGCTTCACACCATGACGGTTGAGGGTTTGGCTCGCGCAATTGGAAAATTCAGCGCTACCGACACCGGGATCGTCGACGCGATGCTGCAGAACGCGTGGGCGGTTGATGGAGAGGGAACGCCCGACACGCTGATCATGGAGGCTGGATTTATTGCCAAGCTCGGAGCCGAGGGTGTTTTTGTCATCGGCACTCGTTCCGGTTACGGGGTTGCCGTCAAGATTGCCGACGGTAGCCTGAGAGCGGCACCAC
>JBFYOM010000033.1:0-11808 GCA_041303805.1 Micrococcales bacterium | reverse complement strand
TGTTTGATAAAGCCACGGGACTAGACGATTGCTAATGAAAACTAGGGAAAGCGCCACGACGATGCCAGGGACCGCATGGGTTAGCCACACGGTTTTTTCAAGTCCACTAGAAAACTTTGACGGGTGCCGAACAACCAGAACAGATATGCCTAGTCCAAATACCGCAGTAATCACTCCGCCGGCAATTGAGTATCCCAAAGAATTGGTGAGGGCTCTAGCCACTTCGCCTAGGTCTACTTCGGAGAGGCCAACCAGATTCCATCCGATAAGACTTGAGCCCGGAATCACTAAAGCGACAAAGGACCAAGCGCTAGCCAGTAGAACGGCAAGAGGCCCAAATTTACCCAGACTAATCATGGTGTTCTTTCGAACTCTGGAATCGGTTGGGGTCAGTCGCCCTCGCAAACGCGGCTCCACCAACAGAATGACGATCGTGATGAGAACCAGGATGGCGGCCAGGCTCGCGGCTGCAGATCGGTCAAAGCTTGAGCGATAGGCGTTGTAGATGGCACGCGTGAAGGTGTCGAAGTTCAGGATCGACACGGCACCAAAGTCACTCAGGGTGTAAAGCGCTGCCAGCATGGCACCACCGATGGCAGATGGCCGAATGGTTGGCCAAGTCACATTCTTGAAGACCAGCCAGCGGCTATAGCCGAGCGAGCGAGCAACTTCCTCGGTTGCAGAATCGGCTCTAATTAGGGTAGCCGATACAGCAAGGTAAACGTATGGAGCAGTACCGATGGTGAGCACCAACCAGGCTGCAAAAAACCCTTTGAAATCCGAACTTGCTGCCGAGAATGCGTAGGCGGAGACGTAGCTTGGCATGGCCAGGGGGAGGGCGGAAGAAATTGCCAAAGCAGTGCGTCCGCGAACCGAGGTTCTAACGGTGAGCCAAGCTTGGAAACTTCCGATTAGTAGGGCTGAACTAGCTACTGCGATTGTGAGCAATAGCGAGTTTGTGAGCAGTTCGAAACTTCTTCCCCTAAAAACTTGGGCGAGCACCGTCTCGACCCCAAACTCGGTTAGACAAGCGGTGAAGCGGAAACACGAACGGCAACGACCGCCAACCCTAAAAGGAGGGCCGGCGGCCGTTGGTTCGGTTTCTTTTTCAGCTGATTACCCTTTAGTCGGTGAGCCCTGCGGATCTAATCAATTCAAGTGTCTCAGCCAAGGGGGCTAGGGCACTCAAGTCGATTGCTGGAGATTGGATGCTTTCCAACGATGGGAGCCCTTCTTTGGCGGCAAGACCAGTGAGTGAGTACTCTGATGTTTTCTCCACGAAGAACTCTTGAGCGCTCTTACCTAGCAACCACTTGGCGAAAGTCGATGCTTCAGGTTTTACACTCAGTACGCCAACTCCAGCAGCGTTGACAAGGTTTCCAACATCACCGGATTCAAACCACGCCATCTTGGAAGTCATTTTGTCTTCACCGACTTCAGCGGCACGCTCGTACCAGTAGTAGTGGTTGATGAGACCAACCGAGATTTTCCCAGTTTCTACTGCTTCTAGGATTTGTGAGTTCTTTTCAAAAATCACGGCATTGGTTTTCATGGCAGCTAACCAAGCGTTGGTGGCATCGGGGCCTTCAAGCACGCGCATCGCAGTTACGAAAGCCTGGAATGAGGCATTACTAGGGGCGATTCCGATTTTGCCCTTCCAAGAGGGGTCGGCAAGGTCAAATACAGATTTGGGCAGCTGACTTTCCGTAACCAAAGTTGGGTTATAGGAAAGAACTCGGCTTCTTCCTGAGACTCCAACCCAGGTATCGTCGGCGGCACGGAACTTTTCATCAACCAGATCGACTATGTCTTTGTTTAGTTTCTTGAACGCGCCAACTTCGGATAGTGCTCCGAGGGCTCCCGCGTCCTGGGATAGGAAGACATCAGCTCGAACATTGTTTCCTTCTTCAAGGATTTGAGCGGCAAGTTCCGCCGATCCGGCGTAACGCACCTCAACGGCAATTCCGGTTTCTGCTGTGAATTGCTCGAGAAGAGGGGCAATTAGGTCTTCGGCTCGTCCCGAGTAAACGGTGATGGTGTTGGTTCCAGTAATGGATGTTGTTTCATTTGCACAACCCGCCAATGATGAAACGGCGGTTAGCGTCGCAAGCGCTACCAGGCTAATTTTCAGCCCGCGCATGATTCTGTTGTTCAATTAAATTCCTTTAGTTTCGGCCTGGATGATTATTCCAGCCGTCTATTTGGGACAAACGTTCCACTTACTAACTTAGGTTAGGCTTACCTAAGTTACAAGGGTCACTTTTTGAAAAGAGGGTACTTGTTCTTCAGTGTTTGCTCCGGTTTGAACGTCGGAAACGCGAGAGTTGCAGGGCAGTAGTTGATGATTGCTGTGTAAATCATGAAAGCCGCAGGCAATAAGAGTAGGAGAGACCAGCCCATTTCAAGGAATGCGACGATTCCTAGAGCGATTCCTAATACGGCGCGGGCCCAACGTCCATAAGTCCCCGACATGAACGTTAGAAATTTGATCCTGGCTGGCGTTAGCTTCATTTATTCCTTCTTCCTAATGGGGATGAACACCACGACGGACCCAAGTATTCCGTTTTCGCAAATAACCAAACAACGGTTGAGTCAACAAGCTAGAACCCGGGATTAGAACTACGGATTAGACGGTTGGGGGTTCGAGTCCCTCCACATGACATCAAAAACAATTAGGCTACTTTAGGCGGTTCACCGATGAACCAGATTGGATTTGTGTTGAAGAGCAATTCAGATATCGCGCGTTCTTGGCTTTTGGTTAACGCTATGCGTGAGGAACTATTCGACACTGCGGCCAAGAGTCGAGCCGACGAAATAATCCTTGATGTCGAGGACGCCGTAGACCCTAAGTTCAAAGCTGAAGCACTGCAAAAAGTTATTACCTGGTTGAACAACGGCGGAAGCGCCTGGGTGCGGATCAACGACTACACCACAGATTTTTGGACCACTGATATAGCTGCACTTAAGGGCGTAAAGGGCCTAAAGGGCGTAATGCTTGCTAAAACGGAATCCGGAAGTCAGGTTACAGAGACTTTCGAAGGACTGGGTTCGACGACCCCAGTTATTCCTTTAGTGGAGTCTGCTTTGGGTATTGAAGATTCTCGTGAAATTGCGTCGGCAAAAGGCGCCGCCCGTTTGGCCTTCGGCAGCGGTGACTATAGACGCGACACCGGAGCCAGCGCTGATGATTTGGCCATGGCTTATCCGAGGTCAAAGCTGGTCGTTGCAAGCCGTATTGCTAATCTTCCGGGCCCGATTGACGGGCCAACGGTTGGCTCGAATCACGGGGTTTTGAAGGAAAAGAGTGAACTAGCGGTGGCACTGGGGATGACAGGGAAACTGTGTCTCGACATTGACCAACTTGCCGTGATCAATGAAACCATCTGCCCAACGGTTGCAGACGTTACCTGGGCCTACGATTTTGTGAAAGATTTTGAAGCTCGCGGCCGAGTGATTCGCGACGGATCAGATTTGCCTCGCTTAGGGCGCGCCGAAAAGATTTTGAAGTTGGCGGATGCTTTTGGAATCTTGCCCCGCTAATGCCGAACACTAAGCCAAATCAGAGTTGGCTAGGTCTCTATATCGGTTTAGGCCTGATTTGGGGAGCTTCGTTTCTGTTCATCGAGATGGGGCTAATTGCATTTCCTCCGGCGGGGGTGACCTTTTGGCGCTCTTGCTTGGGAGCGCTTACACTCTGGGTTTTTGTGAAGTCCAAAAAAATGGACACCAAGCTAGACACAACATTGAAGCTAAGAATTGTTTTTGTTGCAACCCTGATGAATGTTGTTCCTGGAACGCTTTTCGCTTTTGCTCAAGAGCATGTGAGCACAGTCATTGCGAGCATCATCAACACGGCTACTCCGATTACAACTTTGATTGTGATGTCTCTCGCGTTTCGCGACGAGAAGCCTTCAAAACAGCAGGTGCTTGGCATCTTTGTGGGCTTATTTGGTGCACTATGGGCACTAGGGATTTCCAGTGGCGACATTGGCGAAAACGATCCCGTTGGCGTTCTGGCAGTCGTCCTCGCCATTTTCTGCTACGGAATCGCAATTCCTTTTTCACACAAATACCTCTTGGGTCAAGGTAAACGTCCTGAAGTTCTTGCAACGTGGCAGGTGACGTACGCGTCATTTTTGCTCTTGCCGGTTTACCTGGTTCCTGTGCTATTCAACAACGACGTTTTGCTTCGAGCTGAACTCAACCTTGAAATTGTGGCTTCCATGGTGGTGATGGGAATCATCGGTAGCGGCCTTGCTTACATTTGGAACCTGCAACTTATCGAACGTGCCGGCAGTGCGGTGGCCAGTTCCGTAAGTTATCCCACGCTCCTAGTTTCGCTTTTTATCGGCTGGCTTGTACTCGGTGAGCCATTTACCTGGGATCTACCGGTTGGGGCAGCACTTGTGGCATTGGGCTCGGCAATCACCCAACTCAAGAGCAAGCGCTAGCGCAAGGGCATCGGGCGAGGAGCTAGTAGGAAGACTTCTTGGCACCGAGGTGCGCCGAGAACTCCAAACCCACCTTGGCAATGATTTCGCCCACTTGATTTAGATGGGCTCCAATTCTGGTTTTTGGAGCGCTCACGTTAATGACACCGATAATTCGATCGGTGTGATCTCGAATTGGTGCCGAGGCCCCAACCAATCCCCACTCAAACTCTTCGTCAACTTTCGCATAACCAGCTTTTCGGATGCTTTCCAGTTCTTGCTTGAACCCCTCCAAAGTTTTGATTTTTGAATGGCGTTCAGCCGGGTCCGAGACCTGCAAACTTCCCGAATCTTGTTTTGAGGAGCCTATGGTTGGTCGAATAATCAGGTTGTCTTGAGCGTGTTCTGCGTACCATTCATCTATTTCCTCTTCTGCCCAGTCACTTAGAAGGGCACGACCCGAGGAGGTGCTAAGTGCTGAGACGCTTACCCCCTCCCAACCGACTCCGCGGAAAGCGTGGTTAGAAAGCTCGCTTTTTAGCGTCAGGACATTTCCCCCGCGAAGCACACAGAGGTGGGTGGTTTCGTGGATTAGGTTGACAACCTGTCGCAGGTAACGACCGGCCTCTTCGACGAACCGAGCTTCGGCCGTCCTTGAGGCAAGTGAATACAGCTGAAAGCCCAAACGATATCTACCCGTAGAGCGGTCGCGTTCAACAAAACCTGAATCTGCAAGCGTGGCAAGAGTTCGAGAGATCTGGCCTTTGTCGCGACCGGTTAATTCAGCTACCCGATTTACCCCTAAACCACGTGATTGCATAGCTTCGGGAGTACCCAATACTTCTAGAACTTCGAGGTCACGACTAAGACCAGCGGCATTTCGACGCCGAGCGGGCATTGATGTAGCCATTTTGTACCTCCGAGCGAATTCTTTGCCAAAAAATCTGGTTATGCGATTGTTACCTGAATTAGTTGACATACTACCAACTCTCGTTGCGTTATTTGCAACTTGAATTTAGTTTTGGCGTAATGGGTGAATAACCTGGTAGACCTCAAAGAGGAGGCTGTGTTGGATTACGACGTGAACTTGATTCTGCCTTTCCTGATTAAGAAATCAGCAGAAATCTTGAAGCTTTCGGGCGAACACATTTCTGTGGTTCTCATTTCTCTGGTGATTGCCGCTCTGATCGGGGTTGGAACCGGGCTCCTGGTTTGGGAGAAGCCATTTGCTAGGTCAGCCGCAGTGGCTACCGCCGGCGTTATTCTTACAATTCCGTCGATGGCTCTTTTGACCATTTTGATTCCTATCTTGGGCCTCGGATGGGCGTCCACGATTTTTGCTCTTAGCATTTACTCACTTTTGCCAATCGTCAGAAATACGGTGGTGGGCCTTCGCGAGGTAGACCCAGCGGTGGTCGAATCAGCCCGCGGTATGGGAATGAGTAAATTCGCAGTCCTAATGAAGATCCAGTTTCCGATTGCCTGGCCGGTCATTCTCACCGGTCTTCGAGTTGCTGCACAGCTTTCCGTTGGAATCGCAGCGATTGCAGCTTATGTGGCGGGGCCTGGAATGGGGGCCTACATCTTCAAGGGTCTTTCAATGCTGGGTGCTGCCAACGCGCTCAACTTTGCACTAACCGGAACGGTCGTAATTGTGATCATTGCACTTAGTTTCGACGCAGTTTTTATATTGATAAACCGACTAACAACATCGAGAGGCATCCGTGTCTAAATCAACCAGCGGCGCAAGAATTGAGCTAACCAACGTAACTAAGTCGTACCCAAATCAGCCACAAGCTGCTGTTGAGAATTTCTCACTGAGCATTAATCCCGGCGAACTCATCATGCTGGTGGGCCCGTCGGGTTGTGGAAAAACCACGACGATGAAGATGATCAACCGCATTATTGAACCGACCTCCGGTTCAATCAAGATTGACGGCGAAGACGTGATGTCTTTGGATCAAAACATTTTGCGTAGACGAATCGGCTACGTTATCCAGCAAATTGGTCTATTTCCGCACATGACCATCGCTGAGAATGTGTCAGTTGTTCCAAAGCTTTTGGGTTGGGACAAGGAAAAGACGGCCGCTCGAGTAGACGAATTGCTGTCACTGGTTGATCTTGAGCCTGGAAAGTTTGCAAACCGCTACCCGAAGCAGCTTTCTGGTGGTCAGCAGCAACGCATCGGTGTCGCCAGAGCCCTAGCAGCTGACCCGCCAGTGATGCTCATGGACGAACCGTTTGGTGCAACCGACCCGATCACGCGTGAAAAACTCCAGGACGAATTCTTGAGACTTCAAGCGACTATCGGAAAAACAATTGTCTTCGTAACCCACGATTTCGATGAAGCCATCAAACTTGGAGACCGCATCGTGGTTTTGAGTGAGCGCTCACAAATAGAGCAGTTTGATACGCCAGCGAACATCCTTGCTAATCCCGCCAGTGACTATGTTTCTTCATTCATCGGTGAGGGTGCAGCGCTCAAGCGCTTGGCACTCATACCAATTTCATCGGCCAAACTTGGTGACTCAACCGCGACCGGGCCAAGCGTGATGATTTCTGAAAACTTACGTGAGGCCCTGGACCACATCGTTCTGAACGGTGGTTCACCGGTTCGCGTAACTGACGCCAAAGGCAAAGTTTTGGGAAGCATCTCAGTGAAGGAAATTTCAAACGCTCTCGGAGCCGATGTAACCAAGCTGGCTTCAGGTAAGGGTCGGTAAAGATGAGCATTCAGCCGGCTACCGACGTAAGCACCTCTTACAGCCAGCCTTCAAGCCGTAAGGGTCGGTATTTCATGGTCAAGCGCCTAGGTACTCCAGCGCTAATCTTGGCCGCATTGTCTGGTCTGCTTGTTTTTCTAACTCTGCGCGGGGAGCCAGACAAGATTGAGGCGTTTGCCCTCAACTGGCCTTACATGCTTACAAAAGTGGACGAACACATTCGTTTATCGATAACCGCAGCTCTGCTGGTCGCCGCGATTGCCATTCCCGCCGGCATCCTCGTGAGTCGCTCCAAGTCAAAAATCGTGCGGGGCTTCATTATCGGCTTCGGCAACATTGGCCAAGCGACCCCGGCGGTAGGCGTGATCATTTTGCTCGCACTGATTCTTGGAATTGGTTGGACAACCGCAATTATTGCTTTGGTCTTTTACGGTTTGCTACCGGTCATCAGAAACACGATGGTTGGAATTTCACAGATCAACGCATCCATCATCGAGTCGGCTCGAGGCATGGGAATGACCGGTGGACAGATTCTTAGAAAAATTGAACTGCCTTTGGCGGTTCCAGTAATTTTGGCGGGGTTTAGAACAACCCTCGTCTTTAGTGTTGGTGTGGCAACCATTGCCACATTCATCAACGCCGGTGGTTTGGGGGAGGTGCTCGTGGTTGGCCTAAAGCTCTCACGAGAGGCCGTCACGCTAACGGGTGCAGTTGTGGTTTCTTGCATTGCCTTGGGCATGGACTGGTTAGCCGGTTTGGTCGAAGACTTGCTGAAGCCCAAGGGAGTATGAGTCGAATACTCAACTCATCAATCCATCGAATAACAAATAAGGAGCATTAAATGAAAACCAGTCTCAAGACTGCAATGGCTGCTTTCGCCCTAGTAGGCAGCCTTACCTTGGCAGGTTGTGCACCTGCCGCAGAAACACCTGGAGAGTCCACCGCACTAGCTGGCCTAACTGGCGTTGTTGGAGCAAAGGACTTCTCAGAGCAGTACATTCTTGGCAACATGGTTAGCCTGCTACTAAACGCTAACGGCGCCGAGACTACCTACCAGACCATCGTTGGTTCTGCGAACGTACGTACCGCACTAGAGTCAGATGAGTTCATGGGTTACTGGGAATACACCGGTACTTCATGGCTTGCTTACCTAGGCAACGACAAGGGAGTTCCTGGTGTTCAGGCACAGTATGACGCAGTTAAGGCTGCTGATGGCGCAAACGGTATCGCTTGGCTAAACGGTGCAGCAGTTAACAACACCTACGCATTCGCAATCCGTTCGGAGAAGGCTGCTGAGCTTGGTATCAAGACCATGTCTGACGTTGCTATGCTTCCTGAATCAGAGCAGACCTTCTGCATCGAGTCAGAATTTGCTGCCCGCCCAGATGGTTGGGAAGGCTTCAAGAGCGCTTACGGCCTAAAGGGTAAGACTGTAACTCTAGACACCGGTGCTATCTACTCTGTAACCGACAAGGGTGAAGACTGCAACTTCGGTGAAGTATTCGCTACTGACGGCCGCATCAAGGCTCTTGACCTGATCGTTATGCAGGATGACAAGGAATACTTCCCTGTCTACCAGATCGGTTTCACTTTGAAGCAGACCACTCTAGACAAGTACCCAGCTCTTGCTGACATCATCAACAAGTTGACTGCAACCCTTACTGACGAAGTAATGCAGACACTGAACGCTCGTGCAGACGTTGATGGCGATGAGCCAGCTGACATTGCTCGCGAGTACCTAATCGAGAAGGGCTTCCTCACCGAGTAAATTCGGTAGAAGTTCAGCTTGAAAAAAGAGTAAAAAAGGAAACTGAGATGGCACTTCACATGCAGATCGGCGAATCATTCGTAGGTCAAGGCGTAAACGCCGCACACATTAATACCGTGTTCGGTCACCGTGAAGGTCCAGCGGGAGTGGCCTGGGCAACAGCCCTGGCCACTCCTTCTCAGGGCCACGTGCCATACGTAGTCGTACTCAAGCCATCGCTTCCGGTTAAGCCTCTAACCCTCTTCGTTACCAAGGCGGAACCAGCAAATGACACTCACGGCACGATGATCTGGGGCGCCGCACAGGCCGGCGTGGCCGGGGGCGTAGCCGACGCGGTTGCCGAGGGTTACATAAACAAAAATGATCTTGATGACACGGTCATCATTACCGCCGTTTGGGTGAACCCAGGCGCCGACGATGCCGACGCGGTCTATCACAACAACCGCGAGGCAACCAGAACTGCGCTCATGAACGGCGCTCTCAAACTACCGAGCATCGAAGATGTTCTAGAAAACCGTGCCCTACCGCACAACCCTTATTACACCGCAAAAGACTAATTTCTTAGGACCATTTTTTTGAAAATCACCAACATCAAGCTAACCCGAATGCGATTACCGCTTGACCCGCCATTTAATGCCGCGTGGGATCCAAACCCTCGTCGTGAATTCACAGCAACTTTGGTCACTGTGGAAACTGATGAAGGTATTACGGGTTACGGCTCTGGCGACACAATGGACGGCTTCGAGGCCTACCAACACCTGTTTATCGGCACAGACCCGATGCAAATTGTGAATCAGGTAAAGCGCATTGAGACCATTAACTTTCACGGCGGTCGCTATTGGCCACTTGAAGTGGCTCTATGGGACATCATCGGCAAAGTGGCCAACCTGCCAGTTGCAACCTTATTTGGTGGGGCTATGGACAGAATTCCCGCCTACGCCTCATCTGGCGAATTGAAAGCACCTGCTGCCCGAGCGGATGCCGCGGTTGCCGCCAAGGAGCTGGGCTTCAAGGCTATGAAGATTCGAATCGCCCGCCACCAACTAACCGAAGGTATCGCTGCAGTTCGCGCAGCACGTGCTGCAGTAGGCCCAGACTTTGACCTAATGGTTGACATGAACCAAATGTGGCGCATGTCGGGCGACATTGAGTCTGCACTGACTTTGAGTAAGGTTCACTCGGTTGCCAAGGAATTACACGAACTAAATGTTCTTTGGATTGAAGAACCACTGCCACAGGCGGATATTGATGGAATGAAGCGAGTGCGGTCCGAAGTTGGAGTGCAACTTTCCGGTGGTGAGATGGTTCGCACTATGGCTGAACTCGCACACCTGATCGAGCAGGATGCACTTGATATTTATCAGCCGGATGTCGTCTTAGCGGTGGGAATGCTTCGTGCCAGACAGGTTGCTGAAGCGGCGGCTCTAAAGCATCGCCAGTTCACTCCTCATTCTTGGACCAACGGTATCGGTGTATTGGCAAACCTGCACGTGGTCACCGGGGTTGGCGGCGGGCCATACTTTGAATTCCCTTTTGATCCGCCGGGGTGGACAGCTGAGCGCCGCGACTTCTTTATCAAACCGGTAAACGTTGACAAGCATGGCGATGTCGTTGTTCCAGACGCACCAGGTTTGGGAGTCGAATTGGATCACGACGCTGTGAAGCGCTATACGATTTAGTTTTTCGACTCTGTAATGAAAAACCTCTGAAGAAAGCAGTAAAAATGACTACCAATTGGGTAGAAAAGGCTCAGACCATAAAGCCGAAGAATGATCTCTTTATAGATGGAAAATTCGTTCCAGCTGCCGACGGGGAAAGATTTGAAACCATGGCTCCGCGCGATGGCTCGGTTATCACCACCGTTGCACGAGGTAAGGCGGCTGATGTCGACAAGGCGGTTAAGTCTGGTGCGGCAGCATTTGCATCCGGTGTATGGTCTAAAGCTGATGTAAGACATCGCCAGCAGGTGCTCATTCGGCTATCGGAACTCATCCTGGAACACAAAGAAGAGCTTGCGCTCCTTGAAGCGATTGAGACCGGTCATCCAATTGGCGACTCTCTAAATGTTGACGTGCCTTCCGCAGCCCGAAGTTTTCGTTGGTACGGTGAGGCTTTGGACAAAATTTACGATGAAATCGCCCCTACCCCGCAGTCTGCCCTAGCACTCGTTACCCGTGAACCACTTGGCGTTATTGGTGCCGTGGTTCCATGGAACTACCCTTTGATCATTTCCTCCTGGAAACTGGCCCCGGCTCTAGCTGCCGGGAACTCGGTGGTGTTGAAGCCCGCGGAGAACACTAACCTCGCTTCGCTTCGCGTGGCCGAACTTGCAATCGAAGCGGGGCTACCCGCCGGTGTGCTGAACGTTGTTACCGGACTAGGAGCCGAAGCTGGAGCTGCCCTGGGCAGACATCCTCTGGTGGATAAAATCACTTTCACTGGATCACCCGCAGTTGGCCGCATGTTCCAGGAGTACGCGGGTCAAACCAACGGCAAGCAAGTTGCGCTTGAACTTGGGGGAAAATCACCTCACATTGTTTTCGACGACGTCGAAGACATTGAAGCCTGTGCCGTGGCTGTTGCATGGGGAATTTTCTACAACGCTGGCCAGACCTGCCACGGAGGTTCACGCCTACTGGTTCACGAGAGCGTGCACGACAAATTACTTGAGGCGACCATTCGTGTTGCGAAATCCCTCAAGCTTGGTGACACTCTTGATCCTGATACCCAGGTCAGTGCAATTGTCAGCGAAAAACAACTTGAACGCGTGCTCGGTTATCTAGAAGTAGCCAAGGAAGAAAAGACAACCGTGGCCATGGGAGGTTCTCGTTTCACCCCCGAACCAGGTCTTGAAAACGGATACTTCGTGGAGCCCACCATTCTGGAC
>JBFYOM010000032.1:0-11926 GCA_041303805.1 Micrococcales bacterium | reverse complement strand
ATCTTTGATGTTGGTCTTGGAGACCTTTTTGTAGTTCGCAACGCCGGCCAGGTCATCGCCGAAACTATCCTGGGCTCCCTTGAGTATGCGGTGGAGGTCCTAGAGGTTCCGTTGATTCTGGTGCTAGGCCACGACGAGTGCGGGGCCATCCGCGCGACCATCGAAGCCAAGGAGGGCAAGCTCCAAAGTCAGGGCGAATTCATTCACAACTTGGTCGCTCGCATCTCCCCGACCGTCACCCGCTCCTACGCGGTTGGCAAGACAGACATCGACGACATCACATCGCTTCATATCGAAGACACGATTGAAGAGCTAATGAGCCGCTCAACCCTCATCGCTAAAGCGGTGAAGGAAGGTAAATTAGGTGTGGTCGGAGCGAACTACAAACTTGCTCTCGGAGAAATCCATCCCCTAGTAACGCATGGCGAAATAGCCTAAACGAAAGGTTCCAACGTGGAATACCGCATCGAACACGACACCATGGGTGAAGTCAAAGTACCCCTCAACGCCCTCTACAGCGCCCAGACCCAACGTGCGGTCGAGAACTTCCCAATCTCTGGAACAACCCTCGAGCGAGCCCACATTGCCGCACTAGCTCAAATCAAGAAGTCCGCTGCTCTAGCAAACGCCAGTCTTGGTGTGTTGAAGCCAGAAGTGGCCAAGGCAATCGCCCAGGCCGCCGACGCAGTTATCGATGGCAAACACGATGGCGAATTCCCAGTGGACATCTTCCAGACCGGCTCTGGCACATCATCAAACATGAACATGAACGAGGTCTTGGCCAACCTAGCCACCGCAATCCTTGGAGACAACGTTCACCCAAACGATCACGTCAATGCATCACAGTCAAGCAACGACGTCTTCCCAACCAGCGTTCACGTTGCAGTAACCTCGGCGCTTATCCACGACCTTCTTCCAAGTCTTGACCACCTGGCCAAGAGCCTTGAGAAAAAGGCCAAGCTTTGGGCAACCGTGGTGAAGGCTGGTCGCACCCACCTAATGGACGCAACTCCAGTGACCCTGGGTCAGGAATTCGGTGGCTACGCTGCCCAGATCCGCTACGCAATCGAACGTGTCGAAAGCACCATTGTTCGAGTTGCTGAAGTACCACTAGGTGGAACCGCAGTTGGCACAGGTATCAACACCCCTAAGGGTTTCCCTCAGGAAGTAATCCGCCTTCTTGCTGAAGAGACCAAACTTCCAATCACCGAGGCTCGCGACCACTTCGAAGCCCAGGGAGCACGTGACGCCCTGGTCGAAGGCATGGGAGCTCTTCGCGTTCTCGCGGTTAGCCTCACCAAGATCAACAACGACCTTCGCTGGATGGGCTCGGGCCCAAACGCCGGCCTCGGCGAACTTCACATCCCAGACCTTCAGCCGGGGTCATCAATCATGCCTGGCAAGGTCAACCCGGTTATTCCTGAAGCTGTAATGATGGTTTGCGCCCGAGTAATTGGAAACGACGCGACCGTTGCCTGGGCTGGTGCCACAGGAAACTTCGAACTCAACGTTGCCATCCCAGTGATGGGTAACGCCCTTCTCGAATCCATCCGACTACTCAGCAACAGCATGCACCTACTTGCCGACAAGACCATCGAAGGCCTGGAAGTAAACGAAGAGCGCGCCCTCGCTTTAGCGGAATCAAGCCCAAGCATCGTTACCCCTTTGAACAAGTTCATCGGTTACGAAGCAGCAGCCAAGATTGCCAAGCACGCAGTTGCCAAGAGCATTACCGTTCGCGAAGCCACCATCGAACTTGGCTACGTCGACGGTGAGAAGTTGACCATGGAACAACTCGACAAAGCTCTCAACGTTCTGTCGATGACCAAACCAGCCGAATAGTGCACCCGCTAGCTCGGTTCTGGCAACATGTTGAAACATCGCCCGATCGGTTGGCGTTGGTCTCAGACTCGGTCCAGTTAACATATCGAAACCTGGGTGACAATGTCTCTCGATTTGCGGCTGCCCTAAGAAAACGAGGCGTCAAACCTGGAAACATAGTGGCGATTCAACTCGACCCCGAACTAGAGGCCGTGTTGATCCTGGCCACAACTCAACTTGGAGCAACCTCTCTTTCGTATTCCAAGATCATCGATGACGAATACGGTCAACACATCGACTTCGTTATCAGCCAAAACAACGTCCTTCTATCTAAAGTAAAAACCCGGCTAGTAATTAACCCCGACTTCATGCGTGAACTGGGCACCGTGGGTCGAGTTTTGAATCCAGAAGCGTTCGACCCGGCAGGCCTGGTTCGACTCAGCTTCTCTAGCGGAACCACTGGAGTTCCCAAAGGAATACCTTTCACAGCTTCCCGACTCGAACGAAGACTTGAATCCGCGCAAAAGAACTGGCTACAGAAGTACCCTCGAATGTCGCTCCTGGGTCTAGACACCATCACCGGCATACTTTCCCTGTTTTCAGCAATGGCCTCGGGTAACACCTTCTTTGTTAGTAGGAACGCCCAAGAAAACTTGAAAGTTATTTCAAAACACGAAATTCAAAGCATCGACACCTCTCCGGCACGTTTGCAAGACCTCCTTGATGCTTTCGACTCCGAAACGAAAACGACTTTGAAGCAAATACTGGTGGCCGGAAGCCTGCTTTCAACCAAAGCAGAGGAAGCCTGTCTTCAAAAACTGGGAATCCATCCGACCTACCTCTACGGCTCAACCGAAGTTGGCGCAGTCTCAGTTGGTGAATTTGTTTCAGAAAAGAGTAACTGCGTTGGTTCAATTACCAACGATGTCACCATCGAGATTGTCAACGACGACTTAGAGCCAGTCAAGGCGGGCAAAACCGGAAACATCCGATACCGCAAAGAGGGTATGCCCGAGGAGTACTGGTTCAGTTCCAGCTCACCACTAAATGGTTTCGTGGACGATTGGTTCTACCCTGGCGACCGCGGTTGGATCGATAACTCAAACCGACTATTCCTTGAAGGTCGAGCAGATGATCTAGTGAACGTCCGTGGGAACAAATTCAACCTCCTCACCTTGGATCAATGGCTTGCCAAAACTAACCTGTTCAGCGATGTTGCCTCGTTTCAATTCACGAGGTCAGGTGAGACCAAGATCGGAATCGCCTTTTCTTCCCATGAAGCCCCGAATCCCGATGCTCTCCAGAAAGAACTAAAGGAGTTTCTACCTGGGTTTCAGGCCGACGTTTTTTTGCGAATAAGTTCGCTGCCCCGCAACAAAATGGATAAAGTTGACCGTAATGCACTTGCAACGCTAGCTGAGGGATCAAATGACTAAAAGAACTATGTCGGCTGTTGGCATTTCCGCCATCGTTGCGGGCTCTAGCTTCATAACACTTCCCGCTCAAGCCGCTGTTGACTGTGGCACTGCGCCAAGTGGTTCGACCATCACCACCATTGGGGATGTTTGCCAACTTGCGATCACCGCCGGTGGTGCAAACATTAACTTCACCGTCCCAGAATCTGCAACCCAGTTATTCGCCTTAGTTATCGGAGGCGGCGGCGGCAGCATCTTCAACTCAGCCGAAGGTTACGCTGGCAACGCCGGTCAAGTGCGTTACTTTGACATGTCTGCTTCGGTGGGAACCGAGATAACAATGATTGTTGGTGATGGTGGTACGAACGGTGATACTGAGGAAATTGCTGGCGAGGACAGCTCGGTGTCATCTGCATTAAGCGGGCAAAACGTCACGGCTACCGGAGCCGATTTTAACTACGACATAGACAACGCATATTGCACTCAAGACTCATGGACATCAACTGCTACATTTGCTGGCACAGGTGCCCGCGCGCTAAAAGTAAGCGAAAACAACGATGACATTTGCGGAAATGGTATCAATAGAGGAGTCAACCCAGCCAATGGTGACCGAGACTCTAACAATGTCGCCACGCCGGCTATTTTCTCAACGCTTTCAAAGACTTTTGGAACGGGTGGTCGCATCAAGGATCAGTCCCAAAGCCTTCCGACCATAAACCCGGGCGATGGTGCTGGATTCAAGGTTGACATCGACGCAGGACCATTTGTAAGTCGCCAAAATGCAGCAGACGGTGCGGTTTATCTGCGTTGGAGGGCGGGCAGTTCCTTGGCAAACACTGGATCAAACAGTTTCGATAATTCGATATTTGCAGCGTCACTGCTTGGCGCCGGTCTAGCGCTCATAGCACTATCAACCCGTCGAAAGAAATCGCGCGGAACACATAAGGCCCAATAGCCATCCAGAAACCAATTAACAGATACGGCCCAAGCGCAATCGTGCTTCGGGCCGTTATCCTTTTAGCCAAGTAACCCAATAAGACAACTGCGGTTGCCAAACCAAATGCCCACAAAGTCGCTTGCCACAGCAATCCATAATCAAACCACGCCAAGAGGAGAGACAGGCCTGCCACTAGCTTGACATCGCCCATCCCAATCCAGCCGGCCATCGACAACCCTGTTCCAACCCCAAAGACCAAAATGCTAACAACCAATGCCACTAGAACTCTCTGCCATTCAAGCGTGAGAGTCAGGCCTAGGAGTGAGATCAAGAACCCAGGAATCGTGATCTTGTTCGGCAACCTTCGCTCACGCAAATCAATCACCATGAGTGGAATCGTCGTGGCAGCGTAAAAGCCCAGACCGAGTAAAGGAAACATGGAGTGAATGTAGCGACTAAAGCCAAACTGCCCAGAAAGTTATCCACAACTTGGGTATGGTAACTTTGTGAACCCAATTTCAAGCTTCTTCAAATCTGCCGAAGTTAACCCTTCCAAGATTGCAGTGGCCACTTCAGACCTCGAAATGACTTTCGGTGATCTTGCCGGTTCCGTAAAGCTTTTCAGCGCAGCATTCAAAAAGTTAGGAATTGGTGATGGAAGTTTCGTAGCTATTTCGGCCAGAACCGAGGTGGAGTGTATTGCGGCTTTGGCGCTTATGCAGTTGGGAGCGATATCTCTGAGCGGCACAGACTCCGTGATGAGAAGTTACCGATCCGAAATTGAATACCTGATAACTGACAACGAATCATCACTGTTCCTGCCGTCCAATGTCATCAAAATAGACACCGAATTTCTCGCAAGCCTCGGCAAAGTTTCTCCGAACGAATCTATTGAAGAAATCGACGAAACCGAAATTGTGAGAATTGTCTTTTCAAGCGGGACAACCGGAACCCCAAAGGGAGTGCCCTTCACTGCCAAAAACCTCACGGCAAGACTCAACTCCGCGAATGCAAACTGGATGCCAGCGTTACCGTTTATGTCACTACTCGGCCTCGACACAGTTACAGGAATGCAAACCTTTTTTTGGCACGCCCTGAACGGACACACTTACATAGCTCCGGGTGGCGGGAATGAGAATTTAGATTTAATTCGTAAACACCAAGTCAAATCCATAAAGACTTCGCCAGCCAGACTCAAAGACCTAATTACCGCGTCAAACAGCCAGACCAAGGACCACAGATTAGAGGTGGTACAGGTCGCCGGCAGTCTCTTGAGCAGCAACCTAGCCGCCGAAGCCGAAAGAGTTTTCGGGGTAACGCCAACGTACCTTTACGGATCCACTGAAGTTGGCACGGTTACCCGAGGAGGCTTCAAGCCGACCAAGCCAAACAACGTGGGAACACCGGTTGCCGACATTGAGCTGGAAATTGTCGATGAACTTGGCAACCTAGTTCCCAAAAACACCTTGGGGTCAATCCGCTATCGCAAGCTCGGAATGCCCGAAAACTACTGGCTCGACGACCAGCGTAAGAGTCGCGGCTTCAATGATGGCTGGTTCTACCCGGGTGATTTGGGTGTGCTGAACCAAGCTGGTGAGCTGGAAATTAATGGCCGCGCCGACGACGTCGTCAACATTCGTGGTTCAAAGTTCAATCTTTTGGAACTGGATACTTGGCTGGCAGAGTTGAATCTTTTCGAAGAATCTGCATCATTCTTGGTGAACACCGACGACGAAAATCTAGCTGTTGGAATTGCTTTTGTTTCAAAAAACGAACCGATTCCTGAGCTTCTAACTCAAAAACTAAAAGCTTTCATTCCAGATCTTGAGTTCTCACATCTTCTTCGGCTAAAAAGCCTTCCAAGAAACCGCCTAGACAAAGTTAACCGTGGGGAACTATCGAGGCTTGTTGCTGACATACAATTGAGAAACATTCGTTCTTAGGAATATTTTTGAAGAAAATTACCAGCGCCGTTGGAATCTCTCTATTTGGATTAGGTTCGTCGCTCATCGCAATGCCTGCAAACGCCGCCTCACTAGCCGACTGCGGCACCGCTCCATCGGGTGGAACACTAACCTTTTCGAACAACACCTGCACATTGAAATTCGACAATGCGGGTTCGTACACTTTCATCACTCCTAGCGTTCTTAGCGGGCTTTCTGCAGTAATTTCTGGAGCAGGTGGCGGAGCGTACGTAAGAAACGCTGAAGGCTACGCAGGCAATGGCGGCGAAGTTATCTACAAGGACATGG
This sequence comes from Micrococcales bacterium, assembly GCA_041303805.1. Taxonomy (GTDB): domain Bacteria; phylum Actinomycetota; class Actinomycetes; order Actinomycetales; family Microbacteriaceae; genus Rhodoluna. Next base: position 5,501 of record JBFYOM010000032.1, on the reverse strand, counting down.
CCAACACCCCAGCTCAAGACATGATCTTGGTTGTTGTTGGCGAAGGTGGACTTTCTAGCGACACCGCTATGACTGGAGGCGCCGAGAGCGGAATCACCTACAACGGTGGGCTTACCAACGTTGTGGCCGACGGAGGAGCCGTGGGTTCCATTTCGAACGGGTACTGTGCCGTGGGCGGAAGCTACTCCACCTATGTGGGATTTGGCATTGGAGCCAGTTTGAATGCAAGCTCTGGAGACAATGACACATGTGTTTACTCTCGAGGCATTAATCCATCGCTAGGCAACGCAGACTCAGATGGCATGGCAAGAAGCGTGCCGCTGTTCGATAACTACAACTACGAATTTGGTAAAGGTGGCGTAGTCGTTCAGAGTTCAGCCGGTCAACTACCCGCACTGAAATCCGGGGCTGGCGCAAGCGTGCGCATGGACACCACAGCACTCGCAGCGGTTGGCAACGATGACAACGGAGGCGATGGGGCTGTGGTTTTCCGCTGGTCTGTCGGAACTTCATCACTAGCGAACACCGGTTCAGAAAGCTCAACAATCATGGCTGTTGCCGGTGGAGCATTAGCCGCAGGAGCTATCCTCATGGCAACGCGTCGCCGCTCTCAGGGCCGTCACCGCGCCTAATCGAGCAAACTTTGAATTGGTGGTCAGGTCTTCCTGGCCACCAATTAATTTAAGCAACGTCGCCGACGCGCTCCCAGACTTTCGAGATGATCTGCCAGCGGCCATCGATGTAGATGAGTGTAAGGTAGTCCTGCATGATTCCGCCCATCATCTGCAGTTGGACCTTAGCTAGGGCTGAGGTGTCGGACAGTTCATCTAGAAGAAGAACGACATCTCTACGAGCCTCACCCTTCGACTGAGGCGATGGTCGGTTAATTACAGCATCGCGATAGACGTCGTAGGGGCGAATGTTTAGTTCGCCGGTCTGCGGGTTATAGAGAACGACGTTTTTGTGGAAAACGCGGTCGAATTTCTCCATGTCTTGGGTGTGCATGGCGTCGAAGTAGTCGGAAAGCATGGCCTCGATGGCTGGTCTGTTGCTCATGGCTTAATTATCGAGCAGGTCGGTTACCAAGGCGGCGATTGCTGAGCGTTCGGATCTTTGCAAGGTCATGTGGCCAAACAAATCCTGACCTTTGAGTGCCTCGATCACTGCGGCGATGCCGTCGTGGCGCCCAACTCTTAGGTTGTCTCGTTGGGCGACGTCGTGGGTTAGCACAACCTTCGAGTTTTGGCCAATGCGGCTGAGCACGGTGAGCAGCACGTTACGCTCCAGAGACTGGGCTTCGTCAACGATCACGAAAGCGTCGTGGAGTGAGCGGCCACGGATGTGAGTGAGCGGTAACACTTCAAGGATTCCGCGCTCGACAACGTGGTTGACGACCTCTTTGGAAACAAGGGCTCCGAGGGTGTCGAAGATGGCCTGACCCCAGGGGTTCATCTTTTCCCCTTCAGTTCCAGGCAGGAATCCAATGTCTTGGCCACCGACGGCGTATATCGGGCGGAACACCATGATTTTCTTGTGAGCTCTCCGCTCCATGACGGCTTCGAGAGCGGCACAAAGGGCAAGTGCTGACTTACCGGTTCCAGCGCGTCCACCAAGGCTCACAATACCCACGTCGGAGTCTAAAAGCAGGTCGATGGCTAGCTTCTGCTCGGAGCTTCGGCCGTGAACACCAAAGACGTCGCGGTCGCCACGAACGAGGTGAACTTGCCCCCCGCGGGTGACCCTACCCAGGCACTGGCCACGATCGCTCGAGATTACTAATCCAGTGTTGACTGGCATCTCTTTGGTTTCTTCGATGGCAACTACCTCGTTGTCATAGAGGTCGTTCATCTGTTCGCTTGAAATCTTTATTTCTGCAAGGCCGGTCCAGCCAGAATCGATAGCCAGGTTATTGCGGTATTCCTCGGCATGCATTCCGAGTGAGGCAACTTTAACGCGCATCGGAAGGTCTTGAGAAACAACGGTTATGTTGTTGCCTTCGTTGGCAAGGTTCATGGCCACTGCGAGGATTCGACTGTCGTTATCTCCAAGTTGGTAGCCAGCTGGAAGGACTGATTGGTCGATGTGGTTTAGTTCAACTCTCAGGGTTCCACCGTCGCCCACTTCGATCGGGAAGTCGAGACGTTCGTGCTCCTGCCGCAAGTCATCTAGGGAGCGCAGAGCCTGGCGAGCAAAGTAACCAATTTCAGGATCGTGACGTTTCTTTTCGAGTTCGTTGATGACCACAATCGGAATAACTACCGACTGCTCTTTGAATCGAAACATCGCCTTTGGGTCTGAAAGTAGAACCGAGGTGTCGAGCACGTATGTGCGCAGCCCCTGTTCCTGCTTCTTTGCCGATTTGGAACTGGTTGAGCTGCTACCTGGCACTAGGGCTCCTAATGTTCGTCTTGTTGAGACTCTAAACCTGCAAAAAACCTCTTGCGTGGCGACACGCCTACCAAAAGTGGTTGTTCACGAAATATTTAGGCACCAAAGCGGCGATGACGATTTGCGAAGGCTCGCAGGGCACGAAGGAAATCTACTCTTCGAAAATCCGGCCAAAGCGCTTCTTCGAAATAGAACTCGGAATTTGCGCTTTGCCAGAGTAAAAACCCCGACATTCGCTGTTCTCCAGAGGTTCTAATCACAAGGTCAGGATCAGGTTGACCAGACGTGTAAAGGTGGTTGGTGATTAGTTCTGGGGTGAGCAGTTCCGCTAGCTCATCGACACTTTTCTCTTTATGGGCAGCGAGGATGCTCTTCACGGCATCGGTGATTTCATGACGTCCACCATAGGCGACTGCCAGATTGACGTGCATGCCGGGCCAATCTGCGGTGTGTGCTTCGGCGGACGAAATGGTGTTTGCTAGTTTGTCTGGCAGTAGAGCGCGATCCCCAACTAACTGGAGCCTCCAACGGCCGGACTCGGACAGCGTTTGAACCAGGTCGTCGATGACCTCAATTAAGTCATCGAGTTCTTGACTCTTTCGATTTGCCACGTTGTCGGTCGACAAGAGATAGAGAGTCACCAACTCGATTCCGAGATCGTCACACCAGCCCAGGAATTCGCGAGTCTTCAGTGCGCCGGCAGTGTGACCATCTTTGGCGGTGTGACCATCTTTAAGAGCAGCCCAACGACGATTTCCGTCGAGGATCACACCAACGTGCTTCGGGCGCGATTCTTTGGTCAGGCGACCAGCCAAACGCCGTTCGTAAATCCGATAAATCAGGTTTCGCACGCTTCTAGGCTACTAGGGTTAGACCTATGGACCAGCCAAAGAACGACGACACCCAATCGATCTACCTTCCGATATCATCTGGTTTCCCTGTTGCCCAGGAAACCAAGCCAACTCTGCGCGGTTGGCTTCACGCTGGAATTCTGCCAATCGTCATTGCCGGCGGCGTTCTGCTAATTGTTTTCGGTGATGGTGCCGCAGCCAAAGTAGCCGGTTCTATCTTCTTTGCCTCATCGTTCTTGCTATTCGGCAACTCAGCGCTCTATCACCGTTTCAACTGGAAGCCGAAGACCAAGTTGGTTCTGAAGCGAATCGACCATGCCAACATCTTCTTACTGATTGCCGGCAGTTACACGCCAATCACCATGCTGGCTCTGCCCTTCGAAAAGGGTTTGGTTTTACTAATTGCAATTTGGTCGATGACCATTCTGGGGGTTGGGTTCCGCGTCTTCTGGATTGGGGCGCCACGCTGGCTTTACACCCTGATTTATGTGGGAATGGGCTGGGGTGCACTTGTTTACATTCAGGACTTCATGGCCGCCAACTTACCAATGATGATTCTGATTTTGGCCGGCGGACTGGCCTACACAATCGGAGCGGTGGTTTACGCCCTAAAGCGACCTAACCCATTTCCAAAGCACTTCGGTTTTCACGAGATTTTCCACGCGCTAACCGTGCTGGCATTTGGAAGCCACTGGACTGCGGCCCTACTTATTGGCCTTTCGCCCCTGGACGGCAGTTTCGCCGGATAGCTTTTCCTGGATCTCAGCGCGGTAGCGAACCTTGCGAATTCGGCGAACCATGTCTGCAACGAGAATTGTCACAGCAACCATTAGCAAGAACACTGCAATAAATCCGATAACCCCGGGGCTGTAATAGATTTTGTCTGGGTCGTTGAGCGGGTCGATGGTCTCCAAATAGGGGTCAATGGCCACACTCAAGTTCAAAATTCTCATGATTTAAGTATGCCCGCAATTTGTCGGTAGCCTTGAACCATGAGCAAAAATCCCAGCACTTTGGAAGGTCGCTACCAACGTCCCAGTAACAGTGTTAGCCCGATCACGAAAGTTTTGATTGCTCTCGCATTAGTCGCTTTCTTAGCCTTTGGGATCTACGCGAATTTCCTAGGACGCCCTTTGGCGAGCGCCGAGCTGACCAGTTTCCAAAAGGTTGATGCACTAACGATATCCGGCACTTTCACGGCGCTAACAGGCTCACAAGCTGCAGACTGCGCCTTCAAGGCGTTCACCACCAACGGGGCAATCGTGGGTTACCTCGAAGTTGAGATTCCACCAAACAACGACGACGCCAAGCCGCTAACCGTCGTGGTGAAAACCACCTATGAGGCATCCGTTCTCAAAGCGGATGGTTGCCGCGTCAAATAGAATTGAACGCATGTCTTCAGAACCTACCTGGCTTACCCAAGAAGCTTTCGACCGCCTTGCGGCAGAGCTTGAGAACCTAATCAAGGTTGCCCGCCCCGACATTGCCCGCCGAATCGGTGAAGCCCGAGAAGAGGGTGACCTGAAGGAAAACGGCGGTTACCACGCTGCGAAAGAAGAGCAGGGGAAGATTGAGGCCCGCATCTACCGACTTGAAAACATTCTGTCCACGGCTGAGGTTGGAGAGCCACACAGTTCGCACGGCATTGTCGAGCAGGGAATGTGGATCACCGTTGAACTCAATGGCTCGGAGACGAGTTTCCTACTTGGCTCGGCCGAGATTGCCGAAGACCACATCACCGTTTACTCGCCAGACTCACCAATGGGCAACGCCATCCTCGGTAAGAAGATTGGCGAATCGGCTAGTTACAAAACCCCGATGGGTAAAGAAATCGTGGTTCGGGTAACCAACGTCGAACGCTTCAACGGCTAGTTAGGAACCTTCGGGTTCAAACCGGCGTCACGAAGCGCTTGGAAAACTCGCTCACGGTGTTCGTGCCCAGAAGTCTCGATCGAAAGCCTTAGTTCAACCTCGCTGATGTCCAGGTCTTTACCGTTTCTGGTGTGGAGAACTTCAACCACGTTTCCTTGAACCGAAGCCACAGCCTCGGCGGTCTTGACTAACTGACCAGGACGATCTGGAAGCATCACCGAGACGTCGGTGTAGCGCTCGGCTGCCATCAGACCGTGGCCAATCACCTTTTGCAGAAGCAGTGGATCAATGTTTCCGCCGGAGAGCACCACGACGGTCTTCCCCTTTAGCTTGATGGCACCAGACATTAGAGCCGCAACCGTTGCAGCGCCGGCAGGCTCAACCACCATC
>JBFYOM010000031.1:0-12846 GCA_041303805.1 Micrococcales bacterium | reverse complement strand
GCGAAAGCGAAACACGTTCGCGGTCCTGGTCAACCTCTAGAACCTCAACGGTAACTTCCTGCCCAATTTCAACAACTTCAGAGGCGTGCTCAATGTGCTTCCAAGACAGTTCAGAGACATGCACTAGCCCGTCCACGCCACCAAGATCAATAAATGCACCGAAGTTGACAATCGATGAAACCACACCTGTGCGAACTTGACCCTTAGCTAGGTCTGCTAGGAAGGTAGTTCTACCAGCAGCCTGGCTCTCTTCTAGGAGTGCACGGCGTGAAAGAACTACGTTGTTTCGGTTCTTATCCAGTTCAAGAATCTTGGCTTCAACCTTCTGGCCTAGGTATGGACCTAGATCGCGAACCCGGCGAAGTTCAATCAACGATGCAGGAAGGAATCCACGTAGACCAATGTCAACGATAAGACCGCCCTTGACAACTTCGATTACGGTACCTTCAACGGTTCCGTCTTCGTTCTTAACCTTCTCAACGTCACCCCAAGCACGTTCGTACTGGGCACGCTTCTTGGAGAGAATCAGTCGACCTTCTTTGTCTTCCTTCTGAAGGACAAGCGCCTCGATTGAGTCGCCAACAGAGACAATGTCACTTGGGTCTGCGTCGTGTCGGATTGAAAGTTCACGCGAAGGGATTACACCTTCGGTCTTATAACCTACGTCGAGGAGAACCTCGTCGCGATCGATTTTCACAACAACACCGGCGATTAGGTCGCCATCGTTGAAGAATTTTAGGGTTTTTTCGACTGCAGCTAGGAAATCTTCGGCGCTACCAATGTCGTTTACGGCTACCTGCTTGGCTACCTTTGGGGTGTTAGTCATATTTTGTTTTACTCAACGGACATGCTCGGGCCTGAACGAAAATGTTCAAGCGGGTGGATAAGGAGTGTGCCAAACGGCACTTCAATAGCCTACCGCCAAACAGTGGTCCGCACAATTACTAATGACCGGCTAGTTCCCAGGATTTTCCTATGCCAACATGCACTTCGAGTGGTACTGAAAGGGTCACGACGTCCTGCATTCTACTGACCACAAGTTCTCTCAAGCGATCAAGTTCGCCACTTGCAACCTCAAAAACCAACTCGTCATGCACTTGAAGCAGCATTCGACTCTTGAACTGTCCTTCGTTGAGACCTGACTGAATGTTAATCATGGCCAGTTTCATGATGTCTGCGGCAGTTCCTTGAATTGGAGCATTTAGGGCCGCTCGCCTGGCGTTCTCTCTAACCTGAAAAATTGGAGATTTAAGATCGTCAAATGGGCGACGGCGCCCGAAAGTGGTAACCGTAAATCCGTTTAGCTTCGCCCCATCCACAACGCTTGCGAGATATGTGCGCACTCCCCCGAATCGATCGAAATAGTCCGCCATCAATTGTTTAGCTTCGCCGTTGGACATTTTTAGTTGTTTAGCTAACCCGTACTCGCTTAGACCGTAAACCAACCCGTAACTCATGGCTTTGACTTTGGATCTCATCGCCGAAGAGACGTCTTCAGGAGAGACACCAAAGACTCTTGCACCAACAAATCTGTGTAAGTCCTCACCATTTCGGAATGCTTCGATTAGGCCTTCGTCCCCAGACAAGTGGGCCATGATTCGCATCTCAATCTGAGAATAATCCGCAGTCAAAAGGGTCTCGAAATCAGCAGAGGCTACGAAACAATCACGGATAGTCTTTCCGATTTCACTGCGAATCGGAATGTTCTGTAGGTTGGGGTTTTCTGAAGAAAGGCGCCCCGTCGAAGTTCCAGTTTGAACATAACTGGTGTGTACTCGACCGTCCTGGCCGATGGATTTCAGGATAACTTCAATCATTTGGCGCATCTTGGTCAGTTCACGGTGCTCCAAGAGTTTTTCTAGGAACGGGTGTCCTGTCTGCTCAAAAAGCGCGGTCAGCGATTCCGCGTTAGTAGAAAAGCCAGTTTTCACAGCCTTTGTGCCGGTCATGCCCAAGTCTTCGAAAAGAATTGACTGAAGTTGCTTTGGAGAATTGAGGTTGATTTCCTTGCCAATGATTGAATATGCAGCAGACTCGGCATTAGAGATCTTTGTGGCTAGCTCGCCTGATAAATTTCTCAACCTAGCCTCGTCGACCTCGATGCCAGCATGCTCCATGGCCGCCAAGACTTTTGAAGATGGGATTTCGATACTGTTGAGAACCTCTGTTTGCTCCGAAGCAACAATTTTTGGAGCCAGCCTGAGATCTAATAAATGGAGCAACCATGCGTCATGCCCTGTTGAGTCGGTCTTATTCCCGGTAGGGACATAACCCATCTCCTCTGACGCAATTGTTGAAAGAGTGTAATCCTTGCGTAACGGATCGAGTAGGTAAGTCGTGAGTAAGACGTCATTGGCGATACCGGCGACAGTAAATCCAAGAGCGTAAGAATCCAAGTACAGCGATTTGCTGTCGAAACAAACTTTGGCGGAACCTGAACTTAACCACTTTGCTGGAATTGAAGAAGCGCTTACTAACTCAGTTCCGTCCGTCGCGCAGAAGTGCCCGTCGTTCAATGTAAACCAAACCCTTCCCTTCCGAGAAAGCAGCCAAGCATCTAGGTCCTCTCGACCCAATTGGGTTACTTCGGGAAAGGTAACTTCACTAAACACTGACTCGTTGGTGTCGTTAGCAGCTGCTAGCTTCTCGTCACCAGTATGACCTTTGAGTTTTAGCACCCTTTCGGTGAGGCTTCTGAATCCGAGTTCGGAGAAAAGACTTCGCACCTCGGCTTCATCCGGTGCGACAAGCTTTAGCGAATCGAACTCCACACCTAGGTCTAAATCACGCACTAAATGGTTAAGCCTTCGGTTTCTAATGGCGTTGCCTTTGAATTCTCGGAGTTGCTCCCCCACTTTGCCACCGATGAGTTCAGCGTTAGCGAGAATGCCATCGAGACTGCCGTACTCGGTAATCCACTTTGCCGCCGTTTTCGGACCAACTGAAGGAACACCAATTAGGTTGTCGCTCGCCTCGCCGACAAGCGCTGCCAGATCCGGGTACTGTTTTGCGTGAATTCCATACTTTGCAAAGACTGCAGCGTCATCCATCCGTGCCAGGTTAAGGACACCCTTCACTGGATAGAGAATCGTCGTCTCCTCCCTAATTAGTTGGAAGGTGTCCCGGTCTCCGGATACGAGAAGCACTTGAAAGCCTGTGTCAGCAGCTTGATCGGCAAATGAAGCAAGAACGTCATCAGCCTCGTAATTCGCGCGGGTAAAGGTCTTTATGTTCATAGCGGCCATTGCTCTGTGGAGCAATTCGGTTTGTCCGTTAAATTCAGGTGGTGTCTCTCCGCGCGTGCCCTTGTACTCTGGATATTCAACGGTCCTGAATGATTCCCTGGACAGATCAAAGGCGACCGCTATGTGGGTTGGCTTCTCTGTGTTCAGGATATTTAATAGCATCGAAATGAACCCGTGGACGGCGTTAGTTGGCTGTCCGCTAGGTGCCTTGAAGCTATCAGGACTTAGTGCATAGAACGCTCTGAAAGCAAGAGAATGCCCATCGATTAGGAGCAGGGTAGGCTTTGGACTAGCGGTCATGTTGATAGCCTACTTGTCGTCGGCTGAAAGGATTCCTAAGTTGTCTGAAATCAAAATGTCAGATGCTGCACGCTCATTGATGCAGGAACGAGGGCTCGGGGAACTCGCTGAGAAAATGGGAATTGAACTCATCGAACTGAGCGCTGAGAGAACCGTGGCTCGTATGCCGGCGATTGGAAATCGTCAACCACTTGGCTTAGTCAACGGCGGCGCCTATCTAGTCCTGGGTGAAACCCTGGGGAGTATTTCATCCAATGTTTGGGCTCATACGCAAGGAAAGTTTGCCGTGGGTATTGAGATAAATGCCTCTCACAGCAAGTCGTGCAAACAGGGATTTGTAACAGCGATTTGTGAGGCAGTCTCGCTCGGAGGCACCCTGGCAGTTCATGAAATCGTTTGCTACGACGAAGCCAACGAAAGGCTAAGTACCGTGAGGATGACCAACCTTCTGCGTGAGCGCAGAGATTAGTCTGACAGCTGCTCAATAATTGTTTTGGCAACTTCTTTCATGGTTAGTCGCCTATCCATAGAGGCCTTCTGGATCCATCGAAAAGCCTCTGGCTCATCTGGAACCAACTTCTTGACCTGCAACAACCCTTTTGCTCGCTCAACTATTTTTCTAGTTTCCAAGCGTTCCTGAAGGTCGGAAATTTCTACCTCTAAAGCACTGAATTCCAAGTGGCGATGAATTGCAATCTCTATTGCAGGTAAAAGGTCGTTGGGGTTGAATGGCTTGACTACGTATGCCATCGCCCCAGCTTCTGCTGCTTGTTCGAACAATTCTCTCTGTGCGAAAGCGGTTAGCAGCACGACCGGAATCTTGAGCTCCGAGATGATTTTCGCGGCTGTGATTCCGTCCATGTTCGGCATTTTGATATCCATCACGACGAGGTCTGGCAGAAGCAACCTGACTAATTCGATGGCCTGCAGGCCATCGGATGCTTGAGCAACCACTTCGAAACCATGTTCCTGCAGAGTTTCAACGACATCCATTCGAATTAATGCCTCGTCCTCGGCCACAATTACTCTACGAACGGTTTGATCACCCATGGAATAAAGACTAGACCAGGTCTTGATGTATCATGGAAAAGTTGTGCAGGCCGGAATGGCGGAACGGCAGACGCGGAGCACTCAAAATGCTTTGTTCGAAAGGACGTGTGGGTTCAAATCCCACTTTCGGCACAAAAAATGGGACAGATCTTTTGATCCGTCCCATTTTCATTGTCTGACTAGTTGTGTGTCGGCTCCCCGATGCGGTGAACGCGTAGTGAGTTCGTAGAACCAGGCACGCCAGGAGGAGTACCGGCAACAACTACCACCTCATCTCCCTCTTTGCATTTTCCGAGCCCTACAACCACGTCTTCAACCTGCTTGATCATCTGGTCGGTGTGCTTAACCTGTTCCACGAGATAAGTTTCTGCTCCCCAAACCAAAGCCAATCGATTTCGGATTCTCTCATTTGGAGTGAACGCCAGAATTGGAACGCTCGATCGCAATCGTGAAACTCGTCTAACCGAATCTCCCGACTCTGTGAAGACACAAACGAACTTCAAGGCTAGAAGTTCTGCAATTTCAATCGCAGCTAGCGATACCGCTCCAGAATGCGTGTGTGGCCTAGTTCCCAAGGGAGCGATTCGGTCAAGAGCGTTCTCTTCAGTTGCTTCGATAATTCTCGCCATAGTTGCAACGGTTTCAACCGGGAACTCACCAACGCTGGTCTCGCCCGAAAGCATGAGAGCATCCGCACCATCAAGGACCGCGTTAGCGACATCGCTAGCCTCGGCTCGAGTTGGTCTTGAAGCCGTCACCATTGACTCAAGCATTTGAGTCGCAACGATTACCGGCTTAGCCCAGCGGCGACAGAGCTCCACGGCACGCTTCTGCACGAGTGGAACTTGCTCCAGGGGCAGTTCTACACCCAAATCTCCACGAGCCACCATAACCCCATCAAACGCATCAATAATTTCCTCTAGCGCATCCACGGCTTGAGGCTTTTCGACCTTAGCGATTGTTGGAATATGAATGCCCTCTTCATTCATAATCTCGTGAACTCTAACGATGTCTGCAGCGTTACGCACGAACGACAGAGCTATCATGTCGGCGCCAAGTTTCAGGGCCCAGCGTAGATCAGCCTCATCTTTTTCTGAAAGAGCAGGCACGTTAACAGCCACACCCGGAAGATTTATGCCTTTGTTGTTTGACACCATTCCAGCGACTTCAACAACAGTTGTCACCGTGCGTTCATCAACGTGAGTTGCACGAAGACCGACCTTACCGTCATCGATCAGAAGTGCATCGCCAACCTTGACGTCTCCAGGTAGGCCTTTAAAGGTTGTGCCACAAATATGGACATCGCCGTCAACTTCATCGATTGTGATTTTGAAGGTTGCACCCTTCTCAAGCATGACGGGCCCATCTTTGAAACGCGCTAGACGAATTTTTGGGCCTTGAAGGTCTACCAATACTGCAATTGCTTTTCCAGTGTCCGCAGAAACCTTTCGTACATTGTTGTAGACGGCCTCGTGAACCTCGTATGAGCCATGGCTCAGGTTCATTCTGGCAACATTTACACCAGCTTCTACAATTGCGAGAATTTGTTCGTAACTGGATGTTGCTGGGCCAAGGGTAGCGACAATTTTTGCGCGTCTCATTATTTCCTATTCATTGTTTTTTGTTCTAAATCGAAATGGGCCTGTCAGTAGGTTTTACTGGACTGGGCAGAGAGGATTCACCCGTAAGCCAAAGATCTATTGCTGCAGCGGCCGACCGACCCTCGGCGATAGCCCAAACGATGAGGCTTTGGCCTCTTCCTGCATCTCCAGCAACAAACACATCTTCCAAATCCGTAGCCCATTTGCTATTTCGGGCTATGTTGCCATTTGCGTCCAACTCCACATTGGATTGTTGCGCGAGGCTGAAACTATCTGTACCTGTGAATCCTAAGGCAAGGAGAACCAAATCTGCAGCAATAACTCTTTCAGTTCCAGGGGTAGCTGACCGAACTCTATCTATAATCTGCGTATCGGCTATCTTTACACCAGTTACTTGGCCATTCTCTCCAACAAACTCAACGGTTGCAGCTAGATACTGCCGCTCTCCGAATTCCTCATGCGCGCTTGACACCTCAAATAGCGTCGGAAACATTGGCCATGGTTGGTTAGAGCTTCTTTCCAATCCCGGTTGCTTGCCAATCGCTAATGTGGTGACCGACAGGGCTCCCTGTCGCGTCGCCGTTCCAAGACAGTCTGCTCCGGTGTCTCCCCCGCCGAGAATAACGACATGCTTACCTTGCGCACTCACAGCGCTTTCGCCGTTTTCTTGTTGAACTGCCTTGTTGGCCAACGTCAGGTAGGGCATTGCTTGCAACACGCCTGATAGGTTTCGACCAGGGACATCAAGCTCACGCGGCGTGTTCGCCCCAGTTGCTACAAGCACAGCGTCGTAGCGGCTGCGAAGGTCTTCCCAGGTGATGTCAACGCCAATGTTTTGACCAACCCTGAACCTAGTGCCCTCCGCTTCCATTTGGGCTATGCGCCGATCAATGAATTGCTTTTCAAGCTTGAAATCCGGGATGCCATAGCGAAGAAGGCCCCCAAGACGTTGTTCACGTTCAAAAACTGCAACCGTGTGCCCAGCTCTAGTCAATTGTTGCGCTGCTGCTAGACCAGCTGGTCCTGAACCCACAACAGCAACGGTTTTTCCAGAGAGACGCTCCGGAGCGTGTGGAAACACTAGATTTCGATTGAAGGCTTCTTCAACAATGGATACTTCAATCTCTTTGATTGTTACAGCCGGCTGACTAATTGCCAACACACACGCGCTTTCACAAGGAGCGGGACAGAGTCGCCCAGTGAACTCAGGGAAGTTGTTTGTCTTGTGAAGCCGCTCGATGGCCCCAGCATAATCCTCGCGCCAGGTTAGGTCGTTCCACTCGGGAATCAGATTCCCAAGCGGGCATCCGTGATGACAGAAGGGTACGCCGCAATCCATGCATCTCGAGGCCTGGTTCGCAACTACGGCCGGGTCTCTCGGTTCGTAGACTTCTTTCCAGTCACGAATTCGTAGTTCTACGGGTCTACGTTTTGCTGTTTCGCGACTGGTGATTTTTAAGAATCCCTTTGGGTCAGACATTCGCCACCTCCATGATGCGTTCCCAGACTTCAGGCGAATCGGGGTCCAACCCCTCGGTCTCCGCTGATTTCCTCACGGCTAGAACGTTTTCATAGTCGCGGGCAATAATCGCACTGAAGTCGTCGGCTCTACTCTCGAAGTCGTTGAGTATTTCGAGCGCCAATTTTGAAGCTGTCGCGGCGAAATGTTTAGAAAGCAGACCTTGTACCAGCGTCTTTTGATCCTCATCGAGTTTCGCAACTCGCAGCTCTCCACTCCTGAGTGATTCAGGATTGATTCGGTCGGCTCGCAATTTATAGACAAACGCTGTGCCGCCGGACATTCCAGCTCCCAAATTACGACCCGTTGGGCCGAGGATCATTGCTAACCCACCGGTCATGTATTCAAGAGCGTGGTCACCCACGCCCTCGCAAACAGCGGTCGCTCCAGAGTTACGAACAAGGAAACGCTCCCCCACTTGTCCGTTGATGAAGAGTTCACCCGAGGTGGCTCCGTATCCAATGACATTGCCAGCAATGATGTTCTCGTGAGCACTAAACAACGATGCTGAGTCGGGTCTAATCATGATTCTGCCGCCTGACAACCCCTTGCCAACGTGGTCGTTGGCATCTCCTTGCAGTGAAAGAGTGAGACCCGAGGGAATGAAGGCACCGAAGGATTGACCTGCTGAGCCGGTTAGGTTGAGCGTGATGGAATCGTCTGGGAGGCCAGGGACACCGAACGCTTTAGTGATCTCGTTCCCTAACATTGTGCCCACAGCTTGGTCTACGTTAGTGATCGCTAACTCAAGGGTGCTGGCACTACCCGTGGTAAGACTCTCGGAAACTAATGGCAAAACCTTCTGATCGAAGTGGTCTTCAAGCTTATGATTTTGGGACTCGGTATTTCTAATTGACACCCCATGGGCTACGCTAGGGGGCGCGAGAATTGGGCTTAAATCCAGCCCGTCCGCTTTCCAGTGCGACATTGCACGATTCATGTCTAGCAACTCCGTGTGGCCTACTGCCTCAGCTAATGTCCTGAATCCCAGCCCAGCTAAGTATTCTCTTACCTCCATGGCTAGGAACTCAAAGAAGTTGACTACGAATTCGGCCTTGCCGGTGAATCTGGAACGAAGTTCAGGATTCTGAGTTGCAACTCCAACCGGGCAGGTATCTAGATGACATACGCGCATTAGCACGCAACCTTCTACGACTAGGGGTGCTGTTGCAAACCCAAACTCCTCTGCTCCGAGAAGTGCGGCAATGATGACATCTCGGCCGGTTTTCATTTGTCCATCTACTTGAAGCGAAATACGGCCTCGAAGATTGTTCGCGATTAGGGTCTGTTGCGCTTCGGCCAAACCTAGTTCCCAGGGAGTGCCAGCGTGCTTCAGCGAGTTCAACGGCGAGGCACCTGTTCCACCATCATGACCAGAAACTAGGATCACGTCCGCTTTTGCCTTCGCCACTCCTGAAGCAACGGTGCCTATACCCACCTGACTTACGAGTTTGACGTGAACCCGAGCCTGTCTATTGGCTCGCTTAAGGTCAAAAATTAACTGCTTCAAGTCTTCAATGGAATAGATGTCGTGATGAGGCGGAGGTGAGATAAGACCAACACCGGGAGTTGCGTGTCTAGTTCTGGCAATCCAGGGGTAAACCTTATTTGGTGGGAGTTGCCCACCTTCGCCCGGTTTGGCTCCCTGAGCCATTTTTATCTGTATGTCATCGGCATGCGTGAGATACATCGAAGTTACGCCAAATCGTCCTGAAGCTACCTGCTTTATCGCGCTTCTTCTGGTCGGGTCTAAAAGACGTTCATTGTCTTCGCCGCCCTCCCCCGTATTAGATTTGCCACCCAAAGCGTTCATGGCGATGGCTAGAGTTTCATGCGCTTCCGGACTAATTGACCCGTAGCTCATGGCTCCAGTGGAGAATCGTTTGACGATCGAGGATATTTCTTCAACTTCCTCCAGTGGTACGGGAGGCCGAGCGCCGATTCTCATGGTGAAAAGACCTCGAAGAGTCATCAGTTCCTCGGATTGGTCGTCAACCAGCTTGGTGTATTCGCGGAACAGATCGAAGCGTTTTGAACGAGTCGAGTGTTGAAGTTTGAAAACGGTTTCAGGATTGAAAAGATGCGGTGAACCATCGCGCCGCCACTGGTATTCACCACCAGTTGCAAGACTTTCGTGTGCGTTAGCAGCTCGCTCAAGCGGATAGGCGTCTCGATGTCGCGTAGCTATTTCACGATGAATTACTTCGATGCCAATCCCCCCAAGTTGCGAGGTGGTGCCGGTGAAGTAGGTGTCAACAAACTCCTGGGATAAACCAATTGCTTCAAAACATTGTGCTCCGGCGTACGAAGATACGGTCGAAATTCCCATCTTCGACATTATCTTTAGGACGCCTTTACCTAGGGCTTTGAGAATATTTTGCGTGGCCTGCTCTATAGTCAGGCCAACAATTTGACCGCCTTTGACCAATTGTTCAACTGATTCGGCAGCCAAATAGGGGTTCACCGCAGCCGCGCCATATCCGATTAGAGCTGCAACATGATGAACTTCACGCACGTCACCAGCTTCAACAACCAAACCAACACGTGGTCGGTAACCCGTTCTAATTAGATGATGGTGAACCGAACTTGTGAGAAGTAAAGACGGAATTGGAGCTAAATCGTGTGTGCTATCGCGGTCACTCAGAACAAGATAACGAGCGCCTGCGTCGATGGCTTCAGTTACCTCTTCAAAAATTTCCCTGAGGCGGTTTGCGAGACCCTCCTCTCCAGATTCAACGCGGTACAAACCCTTGACAGTAAATGCAAACCCAAGTTTTGGCACTTCATCAATGTGCTTTATTTTTGCCAAGTCATCGTTGGAAAGAACTGGAAAATCTAGAATCACCTGACTAGCGTGTTCTGGCGTAGCGTTCAGAAGATTTAGCTCTGGCCCAATTCCGGTAGACAGAGAAGTTACGATCTCCTCACGAATTGAGTCCAAAGGTGGATTTGTAACCTGTGCAAATTGTTGAACAAAGTAATCGAAGAGACTTCGGGACCGATTAGAAATTGCGGCTATTGGGGTGTCCGAGCCCATGGACCCGATCGGCTCCATTCCGGTCTTCGCCATCGGAGTCAGCATGATCTTGAGGTCTTCTTCGGTATATCCAAATGCCCTTTGGCGACGATTTACTGAGCTGGCCGTGTAAGAAATGTGCTCGCGTTCGGGCAAATCTGCAAGCTTAATGCGATTCTCTTCAACCCACTTTCCCCAGGGCTCGCTGGCAGAAATCTGGGCCTTAACTTCATCGTCGTCGATAATCCTGCCCGCTAGGGTGTCGACCAAAAACATCTTGCCTGGCTGTAGACGACCTTTACGGACAATCTTGGAAGGAGGGATTTGTGCGACACCGGTCTCTGAGGCCAGAATCACGAGACCGTCGTCGGTAACTAGAAAGCGTCCGGGTCTGAGGCCATTTCGATCGAGAGTTGCCCCCACCAAGTTTCCATCGGTGAAAATGACTGCGGCAGGTCCGTCCCAAGGTTCCATGAGCATACTGTGGTACTCATAGAAACTTTTGCGTAACGGATCAATGTCTGTCTGTTTCTCCCAGGCCTCAGGAATCATCATCATCATCGCGTGCGGTAGCGAGCGGCCAGATAGGTAAAGCAACTCCAAAACCTCGTCAAAGGAGGCAGAATCGCTTCCGTCGGGAGTGACTACAGGATAGAGGCTTTCAAGGTCCCCCAGAGCAGCCGATTGCATTTGAAACTGGCGCGCAGCCATCCAATTGCGATTGCCCTTAACGGTGTTGATTTCTCCATTGTGAGCAATCATTCGAAACGGATGCGCTAAGGGCCAAGAAGGGAAAGTGTTAGTTGAGAATCGTGAGTGAACTAGTGCCAAACTTGATTCGAATAGTTCATCACTCAAGTCTGGATAGAAAGGCTCTAACTGAAGAGTTGTGACCATGCCCTTGTAAACCAGTGTTTTTGATGAAAGGGAGCAATGGTAAGCACCAAGTGCTAATTCTGATTGCTTCCTCAGCCGATAGAGGGATCTTTCTAAGTCAAGACCTTCCTTATTTTCCGAAGCAACGAAGACTTGAACAATTTGCGGCATAGCTGCTTTAGCCAAGTCACCTAAAACTTCAGAGTTGATCGGAACAAGGCGCCACCCAAGAATAGAAAGATTTTCCTTTCTAGCTAATTCTTCAAAACTGACTTTGAACAAATCTAGAGAGTCATCTTGATGAACAAAAACCAATCCCGCAGCGTACTTGCCAGCTTCGGGAAGTACGAAGTCAACTTTTGACCGTAAAAACTTGTCTGGAATCTGAGTAAGTATTCCAGCGCCATCTCCTGTCCCAGCATCAGAGCCAACGGCTCCACGGTGCTCCAGATTTCTCAGCGAGTTCAAAGCGGTGATCACGATGTCATGCCCAGCAGAACCGCGTAATGTGGCGACCATAGCTAGACCACAGGCATCCCTGTCTCGGCTCGGATCAAAAAGCCCGCTGGCAGCCGGAGAAGAGGCAAAACGGGAGAAAGGTGATGTGCGCATCATGCTGACTCTCCAATGCTTCGGATGGATCGGAGGGACAACTTTGGCCCTTTGGTTCTTAGAAGAAAGTTTAGACCAACGTTATTTGGCTTTGGTCTTGGTTGCAACTTCGTTATTTGCTTTTTCTTCGACGCTAACTGATGGTTCAAGGCCGGGGTGCCGTCGAGTCTGAATGTAAATAAAAACGAGCCCAACAAAGATACCGACAACTGCCGACCATTGATTCGTTCTCAACCCGAAGAATACGCCACTGGGGTCCAAACGAATACTTTCAACGAAGAATCTGATCACAGAATAAACAATGAGATAAGAAGCAAACATTTTGCCCCAGCGCAGGTTAAATCTTCTATCCAGTAGCAGTAGGAGAACAACGCCAAGAATGTTCAGCAGGAACTCATACAAGAACGTGGGGTGGAATAAAGTGCCCTCGGGGAAAGCTTCGGGGAAGGCTGGATTATTGCTTGGGATAGAAAGACCCCAAGGCAAATCGGTGGCCTCGCCAAAAAGCTCCTGGTTGAAGTAATTACCCCATCGCCCAATGGCTTGTGCGAGCAACACACCCGGCGCGAGTGCATCTAGGATAGTGACGAATCGAACCTTTGAAAAACGTGCGCCAAGCCAGACTCC
>JBFYOM010000030.1:0-13025 GCA_041303805.1 Micrococcales bacterium | reverse complement strand
GGATAGTTCAAGGTTCGATTCTGCATTCTCGAAACGGATCGGATTGATCTTGTGGGGCATGGTTGAGGATCCCGTTGCACCCTCCTGAGGTATCTGCTTGAAGTAGCCCACCGAAATGTAACTCCAAATGTCCGTGCAGAGGTTATGCAGAATCCTGTTGAACAAAGCAATCGACGAATACAACTCCGCCTGCCAGTCGTGGCTTTCAATCTGTGTGGTTAGTGGGTTCCAGGTCAGACCCAATCCCTTTACGAAATCCTGAGACTGTTTGATCCAGTCAACATCAGGTGCAGCTACCACGTGTGCTGAGAAAGTTCCGGTGGCGCCTGAAAACTTGCCAAGGTATTCAGCCTTCTCGATGCGAGCAACCTGACGCTTTAGGCGGTGAACAAAGACCGCTAGCTCTTTACCCATTGTGGTAGGGGTAGCCGGCTGACCGTGAGTGCGGGCAAGCATCGCCGCGTCTTGGTACTTAATAGCCAACTCCTGCAGTTTTTCCAAAAGAGTTTTAGCTTTTGGTAACCAAACTTTCTGCACAGCATCGCGAACAGTGATCGCATAGCTGAGGTTGTTGATATCTTCGCTGGTGCAACCAAAGTGAGTTAGTTCGAGAAGGTCTTTGCGGCCAAGCTTTTCAAGGCGAGCTCGGATGAAGTATTCAACAGCCTTGACGTCGTGCTTGGTGGTTGCCTCGGTATTTGCTAGTTCAGCAACATCCGCATCAGAAAAATCAGTAACGATTTTGCGTAATTCAGCTGCCTCGGTTTCTAAGACAGGTAGTTCGGTTCCAAGCACTCCTCGATTTGCAAGTTGGATCAACCATTCGATCTCAACTTGGATGCGGGCTCGGTTCAAACCTGCTTCAGACAGGTATTCCCCTAGTTCAGAAACGGCCGGGCGATAGCGTCCGTCTAATGGAGATAAAGGTTGTTCCGAAAGATTGCTCACAGTCCTATTTTGCCCTACCTGTTATCCACAGATTGGCTAACTGAGTATTTCGACAAAGGGTCAGTTGGCAAAGTTTCTTTATGCACGACCTAGAAATCCTTTTGGGGCAGCTTATTGCCCAACTCGAATCAGCTAAACCGAATCCTCAAGTTTGGTGCTCTTCGGCTTCAAGGGCTTTGGAACAACAACTGGAGGGCCTTCAATACCGGCTTCGAACGCTGCAGAACAATCTCTACAGTCTTCCGGATTTGTGGCTTTGACCGGCTTGGTAAGTTATGGCGGCGACCCCAGCATTGTTGCCAGTAGGGCTGAAATCGAAAGAATCTCTGGAACGCTTGGCGTGGTTCAACAACGATTGATTGATGAGTTGCAACCCATGGCTCAATTGAACGGCGTGATTCAACATCTTCAGTTCGACGTCGAACTTCCTGAAACACTGGTTCGGTTGGGCCTGCAAAGACATGGATGCTTTATCGCGAGCGAAAGTTATTTCACAATTGACGCCAGAATCTCGCATCAGTTAAATGGAATCACAGAATTTTTGGCAACCAACCCTTGGGCAGCAAAGCTGATACCGAAAGAAGCATGGTTAACCGCGGCCGCCGTCACGGTTTTGGGTGCAGCAACGGATTCGCCCGTGACCGCGCATGCCGTTCGCACCGGAATGGCGCAAATAGACTCAGACCAATTGCCATTGCTCACATCACCACTTCCAAATAAAAACATCGTCATAGAGAGCAAGCAGGCAAAACTTCAATCGACACCGACAAACCTCCAGCAACTGACTTCGCGCCTAATTGACAAGTCGGGAAACATTCGCATCGAGGGCTACCAAACCGAGAATGGAAGGGTTCTGGTCGTCTACCTACCAGGAACCGCCAACTGGAACCCAGTCGGTAATGGCAGCGCCTTTGACTTACAGAGCAACCTAGAACTTATCGGTGATCACGAAAACACCAATTCGGTTCGTGCCGCTAAAGTGGCCATTGAACAATTCGGAGTAAGACCAACCGACAACCTAATTCTCGTGGGCTACTCACAAGGTGGAATGATTGCCTCGGAACTAGCGGAAGCAGGAAACAATGTTTCAGGAGTCGTGACAATAGGCTCGCCGGTTTCAAATTCAAACTTCGTCGCCGACCTGCCAGTTCTTTCACTAGAGCACAGCAACGACATCGTTCCAGCTTTCTCCGGAAGCACTAACCCCATGACAGAAAACTGGTCGACCGCTACCCGCCACCTGAACCTAGCCCCTGGCGAGAACATCAGCGCAGCGCACGAGATTGGAAACTATGTTCAAACAGCCAAAATGGCGGATGAATCAACAGACACGGGGTTAGCGAGAGTCAAGAACCGAATACTTGAACAACTTGAAGGAGCGACCCCACTTGAAACCCGAGAGTTTTCAGCGACTAAAGAATCCTCAAAGCCTTGAAAGCAGCCCGTGCAACGAAGGTGCTGAAGCTAATAATCACACTGCCAAGGATTGCCCAACCAAACGCGGCACTCTCTACATTGGAAAGGGTCGCTCCATCAATACTGAAGATTCCAGCCTCAAAGTTTGAACTGAGCCAGGCGACGAGAAGCAGCATGGCTCCATTTATCACTACAGAAATCAAGCCGAAAGTGAGGATGTATAGAGGAAACGCCAGCACCTTAACCACAGGAGCCACAATGGCGGTTACCAATCCAAAAATCATGCCCACGAATAGGTAAGAGGCGAGCAAATTCCAAGCGGAATCGCCACCCCAAGGCGCAATTGTGATTGCCGGAATGAGCATGGTGACCAAATAGAGGCCCAATGAATTGATGGCGGTGCCAACTAGAAAACGCTTCATAAGTAGATTGTGCCAGCGAACCAAACTAAATTGGAGAAGATGAATGAAAATGACAGCGTGCCGATGGTGCAGTTGCTCTCCCCGGAGGGCGACTTCTCCGTGCCGAAACACTATGCCGAATACGGCGAATACATCGAGCGGCTAACCGAAGAAGACTTTCTGAAGTTCTACCGCGACATGGCACGCTGCCGCCGGTTCGACAACGAAGCAACCGCCCTTCAACGTCAGGGTCAACTCGGCCTATGGATTCCGGCCATCGGACAGGAAGCCGCCCAGATCGGTTCGGGCTACGGCGTAGGCCACAACGATCACATTTTTCCCAGCTACCGCGAACACGGTGTAGCCATCACCCACAACATCGAACTGATGTCTATATTGAAGATGCTTCGTGGCGTAAACCACGGTGGCTGGAACCCAGACGAAACCCGCTTCCACCTCTACGGCATTGTTCTTGGCAGTCAGGTTCTTCACGCAACCGGCTATGCCATGGGCGTGAAGTTCGACGGCAAGGTTGCCACTGGAAACAAGGCGGAAGACCTTGCTGTGATTTCGTACTTCGGCGATGGCGCAACGGCTGAGGGGGACATCTCCGAGTCTTTCCTTTTTGCGGCCAACACCCAAAGCCCGATCGTTTTCTTCTGCCAGAACAACCAATGGGCCATCTCGTCGCCAGCAGCAAGCCAAGCTCGCGTGCCTCTATACAGGCGCGGTGAAGGTTTCGGGGTTCCAGGAATTCGGATCGACGGAAACGACGTCCTAGCCAGTTATGCGGTAACCGCTAAACACATGGACGACGCCCGTTCCGGAGCTGGCCCATACATGATCGAGGCCCTGACATATCGCATCGGCGCTCACACCACTTCGGACGACCCAACCAAATACCGCTCTGATGAAGAAGTTGCTTACTGGGTTGCGAGAGATCCACTAAAGCGTTTTGAAATCTTCCTAAGACGTCAGGGAATCGGCGACGACTTCTTTACAGAAGTTGAAGAAGCCGGAGAGAAATTGGCCGCTGAAATTCGCGAGGCTACCTTCGCCTTGAAGCAGCCACCAATCGAAGACATGTTCAAGTACGTTTACTCGGAACAGCACCCGGTAATCGACGAACAGCTCGATTGGCTAAAGCGTTACGAAGCTTCGTTTGAGGGTGAAAACTAATGGCGAACTTCACAGAGATGGCAATCGCCAAAGCGATCAACGCAGGTCTTCGCAAGGCGATGACCGACGACTCGAAGGTTTTGGTTTTCGGTGAAGATGTAGCTCAACTTGGCGGCGTTTTCCGAGTGACCGAAGGCCTTCTTGCCGAATTCGGCGAGAACCGAATCTTTAACTCTCCGATTGCCGAGTCCGGCATCGTTGGAACTGCAATTGGTCTAGCCATGCGCGGCTACCGACCTGTTGCTGAAATCCAGTTCGACGGTTTCATCTTCCCCGCATTCGACCAGATCACCACTCAGCTAGCCAAAATGCAGAATCGTTCAGAGGGTCACCACATCATGCCGGTTGTGATTCGCGTTCCTTTCGGTGGCGGCATTGGCGCAGTTGAACACCACAGCGAAAGCCCAGAAGCCTACTTCGCCCACACCCCTGGTCTTCGCGTAGTTACACCGAGCAACGCCAACGACGCCTACTGGATGATCCAGCAGTCAATTCGTTCCACCGACCCAGTGATGTTCTTCGAACCTAAACGTCGTTACTGGCAGAAGAGCCAGGTCAACCTCGACGAAGCTCCGATGGACCTCTACTCCGCTCGAGTAGTTCGCGAAGGCACCGACGTAACCATCGCCACCTATGGCCCAATGGTTCACACTTCTTTGCAAGCCGCCGAGGTTGCCGCCACCGAAGGTGTGAGCATTGAGGTTATCGACCTACGCTCCCTTTCTCCAATCGACTACCCGACCATCATCGAATCGGTCAAGAAGACGGGTCGTTTGATCACAGTTTCCGAAGCACCAAACTCGTTCTCGATTGCCAGTGAGCTTTCCGCCAAAATCACCGAGGAATGCTTCTACAGCCTGCAAGCACCCGTGCTTCGGGTCGGCGGCTTCGACATCCCTTACCCTGCCGCCAAGCTTGAAGAAATTTACCTGCCGGATGCCGACCGCATCCTGGAAGCTGTTGACAGATCGAGAGCCTACTAATGAGCAAGATCGCGTATTTCAACCTGCCGGATGTTGGCGAAGGCCTAACCGAGGCAGAAATCGTTTCCTGGAAGGTCAAGGCCGGCGACACCGTTTCGGTCAACCAGATCATCGTAGAAATCGAAACCGCCAAGTCGCTCGTGGAGCTTCCTTGCCCTTTTGCCGGAGTTATCTCCGAGCTGCTTTTCGCCGAGGGTGACACCGCGGAGGTTGGCCAACCAATCATTTCCGCAACTGTCGCCGACGACGCGGTTGGAGCAACTGTTGCAGAAGCTGAATCCGTTGCAGCAGTGCACCAGGCCGTTGCCGATGTTGCCGAAGCTTCGGTTGCCGCCGAAGAGCGCACCCCAAACCTAGTTGGCTATGGTGTTGCCGACCCGAACGGCCCAGTAAGACGCAAGCGCACCGGAGCTGTCTCCACCAACACCACCGCAATTCCAATCCCAGGCGCTCCAGCTCCAGTTGGCCACCTTGCCGTTCCAACCCACCCAGACACTCAAGTTTTGGCTAAGCCGCCAATTCGAAAACTCGCCGCCGACCTCGGCGTAGACCTAAGCAAGGTCACCCCAACCGGCCTCAACGGCGACATCACCCGCGAAGACGTCCTAGGTTCTGCCCAGCAGGCCAGCGTATTCCGCAACCTAACCACCCCGGCAGCGCCGACCGCTCGAGAAGAACGCATTCCGGTCAAGGGTGTTCGCAAGGCGATCGCCAATGCCATGGTTTCCTCAGCGTTCTCTGCTCCGCACGTGAGCATCTTCGTCGACGTCGATGCCACCCGCACCATGGAATACGTCAAGCGCCTGAAAGCGTCCACCGATTTTGCCGGCACCAAAGTAACCCCACTCTTGATCATGGCGAAGGCCATGATGTGGGCGGTGCGCCGCAACCCGATGGTGAACTCAACCTTCACCGAAGAGGAAATCATCGTTCACAACTTCGTGAACTTCGGTATCGCCGCGGCAACCCCAAGAGGCCTGATCGTTCCTAACATCAAGGACGCCGACCAGATGTCGATGCTCGAGCTCGCTCAGGCAATCGAGCAACTGGCCGCCACCGCTCGTGAAGGCAAGACCACGCCTGCCGACATGAAGGATGGCACCATCACCATCACAAACATCGGTGTGTTCGGCGTTGACACCGGAACCCCAATCTTGAACCCTGGCGAAGTTGCCATCGTGGCTCTCGGCTCAATCCGCCCAAAGCCTTGGGTGGTCAACAACGAAATCCAGGTTCGTCAGGTAACCACAATCGGCGCAACCTTCGACCACCGCGTCGTTGACGGTGACGTTGCATCGCGCTTCGTGCAAGACGTTGCTTCGGTTATCGAAGAACCAGCACTGCTGCTCGACTAGCTGACCCTAAACTAGGGGAAGCCAATCAGGCCCATTATCAAGGGGATCTCCATGAACAACATTTCCAAAAAACTTTACGCTCCGATTCTTTTCGGTGCAGGCAGCTTATTCACAATGTTGCACCTAGTTCAAAACTCGGATTTCTTTGAATTCGACAACTTCTGGTTTGGTGCTACCACTCAACTTGATTTTGCGCTTTACTGGTTTTGGTCACCACTCCTATTGGTTTTGATTGCGGCAGCAAACTTCGTCCCGACCGTCTCTTCCAAAATCAAATCCCTTGAGTTGATCAACTTCATCAGCGCGCTTACCGGAACTCTCTTCTGGCTCAGCAGTGTTGTAAAAATCAAAACCATAGCTGCAACAGTTCCTTCCGGTTTCGACAGTAACCCTTGGGAAGATTTG
This sequence comes from Micrococcales bacterium, assembly GCA_041303805.1. Lineage (GTDB taxonomy): Bacteria > Actinomycetota > Actinomycetes > Actinomycetales > Microbacteriaceae > Rhodoluna. Next base: position 6,338 of record JBFYOM010000030.1, on the reverse strand, counting down.
ATTTCCGGAAACTTCCTGGACGCCTTCGCAACCTTTGGTGGAGTTCTGTTTCCAGTTTCTTTGTATTTTGCCTCCAAGATTTACCTGACGGGCAAAAATCTTCCAGCTCGATTCAAGAAGTCGGCAGTCGGCAGTTTTTATCGCCAACTAATTCAAGGCAAGCTAAACGAATTCCTTTCTAGAAAGATTGCGGACATCGTCTTCCTCGTCTACGCATGGCTTTTGGTGGCCGGTGGAATTATCGTGGAAATTTACGCAATCCTGCTATGGATTGGCGATTTCGACCTACTTCTTCTAGTCGGCATCTTGCTTTTCCCGGTGGCCTGGTCGCTGGTTTTGATCTTCACTCGCATGGCGTTCGAAGCTTTCGTCGCTGTGATTGCTATTGCGGAAAACACCAAGAAGGAAGAACCAAAGAAGGCTGCACCTAAGAAGTAACTAAATCTAAAGCGTATTGACAATCATTATCAATAACGCTACCGTTATTGCATGATGACATTCAGCAAGAAACTAACCGCAGTTGCTTCAGCCTTCGCTTTGGCTTTAGCGTTTACCGGTTGCACCTCGACCGTACCAACCGACACGCGCCCGACCATCGTTGCCACCACTAACGTTTGGGCCGACATCGCTAGTCAAGTCGCTGGCGACAAGTTCCAGGTAGTCTCACTAATCAACAGCGCTTCGCAGGATCCCCACTCCTATGAGGCATCTGCCCGCGAGCAATTGGCAGTAAAGAACTCGGCATTGTTCATCATGAATGGTGGCGGCTACGACGATTTCGCCCTGAAACTAGCGAGCGCAGCCGAAGTCACTCCTTTCAACGTGTTCGAAGTTAATGAAGCTGCTCATGCCGAAGAAGGCAACGAGGACGAGCACGCCGAAGAGGGGCACGACCACGAACACGATGGCTCCGACCACATTTGGTACGACCTACACGTCGCCGAGCACACAGCAGAACTTATTGCCGCTGAGCTTTCAACCCTTCAGCCGGAGAATGAAACTGAGTTCGAGACCAATGCAGCCAAATTCGCTGCAGAAATCGAAGTGCTGGAGGAAAGAGCCGCTTCGATTACGAGCAAACTGACCTACTTTGAGGCCCACCCGCTTGCAACACTGATGTTCAGCGAGCTCGGTTTCACCAACCTAACGCCAGAAGGTTTCGCCGAGGCCGAAGAGGCCGGGCTAGAACCGTCGGTCAAGATTATGAATACCGCGACTCAACTCATCAAGAGCGGCAAGGTCGACTTCCTTGCGGTCAACCGCCAAGTTACTTCAGTGTCACTTGAGAAACTTGCCTCAGTCGCTAAAGAACAAGGAATCCCGGTGATTTCCTTCGACGAACTTCTACCGAGCGATGCGAGTTACCAACAGTGGTTCGATAGCCTTCTAACTGAACTGGCTGCAGTCAAGTAGCAAACAGCGAATAGGCTTGCGAGGTGTCATCCAAGGTGAATGAGAGTCAAGTGCCGGCGAACGCCGTCCTTGAAATTCGTGACGCCACTTTTGGCTATGACGAGACCCCGCTCTGGAGCCACCTCAACCTTTCGGTAGCTCAGGGCGAATTCGTGGCCATCATCGGCTCGAATGGGTCTGGTAAAACCAGCTTGCTGAAGGCGATTCTTGGTCAGGAAAAACTATCCGAGGGTCAAATACTTCTAAAAGGCTCACCGGTCACCGCCGGCGGAAGAAACATTGGTTACATTCCGCAGGCGCGCAGCATCGACGCTAACACTCCACTACTTGCAAGAGACCTGCTCACCCTTGGCCTCAATGGACATCGATTCGGGATTCCATATTCAAGCAAACGCGACCGAGCCAGAGTTGACCACATCCTCGACTGTATAGACGGCCATTCCCTAGCGAAACTTCCAGTTGGTCAGCTTAGCGGCGGACAACTTCAACGCTTCCGAGTTGGGCAAGCGGTAATCGACGAACCGGACATCATCCTCGCCGACGAGCCACTAAGCGCACTAGACCTAGCTCAGCAGAAGATTCTTGCCGACCTAATCGATCGTGAACGACAGGAGCATGCCTCGGCAGTCCTATTCGTGACCCACGACGTGAACCCGATTCTTGGGATGGTAGATCGAGTGCTCTACCTAGCTAACGGGCAGTTCAAAATTGGAACCCCCGACGAGGTTCTGCGAAGCGATGTGCTCAGCGAACTCTACGGAACCGAAGTTGACGTGGTGCGAAACCAAGGACGCGTTGTGGTGTTAGGTGCTCACGGCGCCGACCACGAACACCACCCTCACGAGGAGTGGAAATAATGCTTTTTGACTTCTCCGATTACGATCTACTGCTCCCGCTGGTTGCCAACTCACTAATTGCCTCCGCCTTGTTAGGAATCATGGGCGGACTAATCGGTGTCTTCGTAATGAACCGCGACTCATCGTTCGCAGTTCACGGAATCAGCGAACTCTCATTTGCGGGAGCATCAATCGCCTTACTAATAGGCATCGATGTGGTGCTCGGGTCAATCGTTGGGTCGCTAGGCGCAGCAATACTGATTGCCATCCTCGGCACTCGGGCAAAAGACCGAAACTCGATCATCGCCGTGCTAATGCCATTCGGGCTGGGTGTTGGCATCCTGGCACTTTCTCTCTACGAGGGTCGAGCTTCAAATAAGTTCGGTCTTCTAACCGGGCAGATTATCGCGGTTGATCAACCTTCTCTAATTTGGCTTTCGGCAATTTCAATCTTCGTCATCGCCGTTCTCGTATTCATCTGGCGTCCGCTTCAATTTGCTAGCCTCGACCCAGAGGTGGCCAAAGCCAGGGGAGTCGCCACCGGAAAACTGGGCTTTGCGTTTCTAATCCTGCTCGGCTTGGCCGTGGCGGCAAGCGTTCAGGTGGTTGGCGCCCTACTAGTGCTCAGCCTCTTGGTGACTCCAGCTGCAGCGGCACTGAGAGTAACCTCTTCCCCGAAATTAGTTCCAGTGCTGAGCGTGGTCTTTGCGCTCACCTCGGCACTCGGAGGAATCTTCCTAGCGCTGGGCGGCGGTCTCCCAGTTAGCCCCTACATCACAACCGTTTCGTTCCTCATCTATCTGGGGGCTAGGGCCTTCGAGGTAGTCAAGAAATCAAGGGCCAAGGCGTCTGTCCAGTTGGAGAACCACGCATGACCACCGAAAAAAGAAACACCTGGCAAAAAGACGCCGTTCGCACTGAACTAGGCAACGCCAAGGGTTTCGTTTCCGCTCAGGAACTTCACCTAAACCTTAAGAACGCCGGTTCAACAATTGGTTTGGCCACGGTTTACCGAGCACTGGCCGATCTTGCCAGCCAAAATGAGGCCGACAGCCTACAAAGCAAGGACGGCGAGCTGCTCTACCGTGCCTGCGGCACCGAGCACCACCATCACCTGATTTGCCGAAAATGCGGCAAAACGGTCGAGATCGAAGCCGAAAAGGTGGAAGCCTGGGCTGATGAAGTTGCAAAAGAGCATGGATTCACCAAACCAAGCCACACCATCGACATTTTTGGTGACTGTGGGAATTGTTCCTGAGCAAATCAAAACTTGATTAAGCAGTAACAACTCACCTAAACTTATGAAGTTGCTTTGAGCAGCACAGTTTTTGTACCCAAGCCAAAACAAAACCCAAATCCTGGGCTTCATCTGGCTTGTTAACGAGGAGAAGAAATGGCAGCCTACTGTCAGGTCACCGAGACCCGTCCAATGTTTGGACACGCGGTTTCGCACGCCCAGAACAAGACCAAGCGTCGCTTCAACCCAAACATCCAGAAGAAGACTTACTTTGTGCCATCACTAAAGCGCAACGTAACCCTTAGCCTCAGCGCTCGCGGCATCAAGGTAATTGACGCACGCGGCATCGAGTCTGTTGTGGCTTCACTACTTGCCCGTGGCGAGAAGATCTAAGGAGCTATAGACAATGGCTAAAAAAGACAAGGACATCCGTCCAATTATCAAACTGAAGTCGACTGCCGGAACCGGTTACACCTACGTAACCCGTAAGAACCGCCGCAACGACCCAGACCGTATCGTGCTAAAGAAGTTTGACCCAGTAGTTCGTCAGCACGTCGAATTCCGCGAGGAGCGCTAAACACATGGCAAAGAAAAGCAAGATCGCTAAGAACGAGATGCGTAAAGTAATCGTTGAGCGCTACGCAGAAAAGCGTCTAGCCCTTAAGAAGGCTCTAGTAGACCCAAACAGCACCGACGCCCAGCGCGAAGAAGCTCGTCTAGGTCTTCAGAAGCTTCCACGCAACGCATCGCCAGTACGCGTTCGTGGCCGCGACGCAATCGACGGTCGTCCACGTGGTTTCCTAAGCAAGTTCGGTGTATCTCGTGTTCGCTTCCGCGACATGGCTCACAAGGGCGAACTACCAGGTATCACCAAGTCGTCCTGGTAAATCAGATTTATCAAAAACCGCTGCCTTCGGGCGGCGGTTTTTCTTTAATCCGCATAAATAAAGGGATTTAGACACGCCGAGTCAAATGCTCTACCGATGTTTACAGGGGCATAGATTTATAGCGACTAACAAGTAGTCATTCTTTCTAACAATGGAGGCCCAAATGGCTAACACTCTAAACAAGGGCGAGCTAGTAGCAGCAATCGCCGCACACACTGGCGAGTCACAGGCAGCAGTCAACCGCGTTGTTGACGCACTGTTCGAGACCATCGCAAAGACCGTTGCCAAGGGCGACAAGGTCACCATCCCAGGTTGGCTATCAGTAGAGAAGGGTTTCCGTGCAGCTCGTGCGGGTCGTAACCCTCAGACTGGTGCAACCATCCAGATTGCTGCATCGAACACCGTAAAGGTTTCGGCTGGAAGCAAGCTAAAGGCTGCAGTCAAGAAGTAATCCACTTCTTTTCGAAGGCGTCGGCTTTGGCCGGCGCCTTCTGCTTTAAGATGTAGTTGTGAACGATTCACTTAAATCCAAACTGTTTGTAGCCGGCCAATTCGCGCTGCTGCTTCTCCTAGTTCTATGGCCAAGCCAGAAAGCTGGTTTTGGCTTCCTGGATTTCCTGTTTGAGTTCATCGGAGTCATGTTCACATTCATCGGTCTCGGTGTAGTTGTTTTCGCTGTTCGAGCTTTGTTTATGGAATCTCTTCCAAAGTTTGCGGGATCACAAGACAAGAAATTTTTGGCCGCCCTTCGCGTGGTCTTCCCAGAACCAGATGAAGATGCCAAACTTTTGCAGACCGGGCTTTACAGCCGCATGCGTCACCCAATCTACGCTGGGCTCATCTGGATGGGTTACGGCATTGGCATAGCCGGAGGCCCGGTTCCTCATCTCTTGTTTGCTGTTGGCCTACATGCCGTTTTGCACTACAAGTCGATCCACGAAGAAAAGTTCTTAGCCAAGAAGTTCCGCGGCTACAAAAAGTACGCCGCCACTGCTGGTCGGTTTTTCCCCAGGTCTGAAGATTGATTAAGCGTCAGGGCGCTGTTTTAGCGCTCTACGGCTTCGCTGCGTTAGCGGTTTGGCTTGGACTTTCATTTACAGGCGGAAACGCACCCCTGGCAATCGGGGACCCTGGTGAGTTCGTTCGCTGGGCCCAGCCAGTTGTTCAATCCGTAAAGCACCTAGCAATGGCCATGGCAGTCGGGTCGCTAGTTTTCGGCGCTTGGGCTTTTTCAGATAAATCCGAGGCGCTCACGCGCCTTCTGCAACGCGCTGCAATCGCGTCGATAGTTTGGACCTTGGCCGGTTCTGCTCACCTCTTGCTTACCTTCCTGTGGGTAACCGGATCCAAGCTGGACACCGGTGAATCTTTCGGCGCTGGTCTATGGCAGTTCATCTACGAAATCGACCTTGGTCAGGCGCTCGCGCTGAATGTGCTTGCGGGGGCAGCCATCAGTCTTCTTGCACTTAGCGTTACTTCGCTTCGTGCAACCTTGTTCGTCGCAGTTGCGGCACTTGCCGCGCTGGTTCCGTTGGCCGTGATTGGCCACGCTTCCGGAACCAACGGTCACGACATGGCCGTGAACTCGATGGGCATCCACCTGGTCGCCGTCACGGTTTGGGTTGGCGGTCTGATTGAGTTGGCGTTTCAGGTTTACCGAAACAAAGACTGGCTGGTTCTGGCGAAGCGTTATTCGACACTCGCGCTTGTTGCCTTTGGATTAACCGCAATCAGTGGTGTTGCAGCTGCCTCTTTGAGAATCGTCGAACCGAAGTATCTGTTCACCGAGTGGGGGATCTTGGCCATGGTCAAGGTATTCATTTTGGTGGCACTTGGAGTCTTCGGAGCCTTTTACCGGACTCGTCTTCTGAATAAGAAAGAACCATCGAAAGGTCTGTTTGCTTGGCTGGCGACAGTTGAGCTTGCGCTGATGGGAGCTGCCTTCGGTCTTGGCGCTAGCCTCGC
>JBFYOM010000029.1:0-13287 GCA_041303805.1 Micrococcales bacterium | reverse complement strand
TCGAACCTTGGCCTTCTCGCCAGGTAGAACGTGAGATACAAAAACCACTCGACCCTCATGACGCGCTACAAAGATGCCGCCGTGGGCAACTTTCTCAATAACCACTTCAAAGGAGCGGCCGATCCAGGATTCAGTCTTGTTCACCTGTTAAGTGTGCCAGAATCTAGGCGTGACTAGGCTCGTTCTCGCATCCACTTCTCCGGCAAGGCTTTCGCTCCTTCGCGCCGGGGGAATCGAACCCGTGACGATTTCTCCGGGGGTCGATGAAGAAGCCGTTGCAACTCGCGCCGAAAAAGCGGGGCAGATTGGTAGCTCCCAAGACCTGGTGCTCCTGCTAGCAAAGGCCAAGGCCGAAGCTGTGGTCAACCACCCCAACGCCCAGGACGCCATTATCATCGGGTGCGATTCGGCTCTGGAATTTGAGGGCGAAACCCTTGGGAAGCCCCACGAGCCAGCGATTGCTACCGAGCGTTGGAAACGCCTCCGAGGAAACTGGGGAACACTCCATTCCGGACACTGGCTAATTGACAACCGATCCGGAAGCTCGATGCCACCGGCGACCGGAAAAACCTCTTCGACAGTGGTTCACTTTGCCGACATTTCGGATCGAGAAATTGATGCTTATGTGGCAACCGGCGAGCCGCTTGAGGTTGCCGGAGCGTTCACGGTCGACAGCCTGGGTGGAGCCTTCATCTCTCGAATCGAAGGCGACACTCACACCGTTATCGGTCTCTCACTGCCTACTCTCCGCGAACTCAGCCACGTGCTGGGAGTCGACTACACCAGTTTTTGGAACCGCTAAACCTCTCCCAAACGAATAGGCTTATCTCCATGACGAATCGCAAGATCACAAAAGTTCTGATTGCCAACCGCGGCGAAATTGCTGTGCGAATTGCTCGCGCCGCCAAGGATTCAGGAATTGGTTCGGTTGCCGTCTATGCCGATCAAGACCGCGATGCCCTGCACGTTAAGGTTTCCGACGAAGCTTATGCCCTAGATGGCGCCACCTCGGCTGAAACCTATCTAGTCATCGACAAGCTGTTGAAGATTGCCCGTCAGTCTGGAGCAAACGCCATTCACCCTGGCTACGGCTTCCTGGCAGAGAACGCCGAATTTGCGCGCAAAGTAATCGAAGCCGGGATCATCTGGATTGGCCCTACCCCGGAAGCGATTGAACGTCTCGGCGATAAAGTCTCGGCTCGTCACGTTGCTGAAAAAGTTGGTGCGCCACTTGCACCTGGCACCATCAACCCGGTTGAAGGCGCGAGCGAAGTTTTGGATTTCGTAAAGGAACACGGTCTTCCGGTTGCCATCAAGGCTGCGTTCGGTGGCGGTGGCCGTGGCATCAAGGTCGCCTACAAGCAAGAGGAAGTTGCCGAGCTTTTCGAGTCGGCGACCCGTGAAGCCATTGCAGCCTTTGGTCGTGGGGAGTGCTTTGTCGAAAAGTATCTAGAAAAGCCTCGTCACGTTGAGACCCAGTGCCTAGCCGACGAATATGGCAACGTCGTCGTGGTATCGACCCGCGATTGCTCGCTTCAGCGTCGTCACCAAAAACTCGTCGAAGAAGCTCCGGCTCCATTCCTGACCGACGATCAAGTAAAGCGTCTTTATGAGTCATCGAAGGCCATCCTGAAAGAGGTTGGTTACGTTGGCGCAGGAACCTGCGAGTTCCTAGTTGCCCAAGATGGCATGATCTCGTTCCTCGAGGTAAACACCCGCCTTCAGGTAGAGCACCCGGTCTCGGAAGAAGTTACCGGGCTCGACCTCGTGCGCGAACAGTTCCGAATTGCCGAAGGCGGCAAGCTCGACTACTCAGACCCTGAGGTTCGCGGGCACTCGTTTGAGTTCCGCATCAATGGCGAAGACGCCGGTAAAAACTTCATGCCAGCGCCTGGCCCAGTCCACGTGTTCAAGGCGCCCGGCGGCCCCGGCGTTCGCGTTGACACCGGTGTTGAATCAGGTGATGTCATCTCCGGTTCATTCGATTCAATGATTGCCAAACTCATTGTTACCGGCAAGGACCGAACCGAAGCTCTAGCCCGCGCTCGCAGAGCCCTCGCCGAAATGGAAGTTCACGGTCTACCAACGGTTCTTCCGTTCCACCAAAAAATCGTGAACGATCCAGCCTTCATCGGCAAAGATGGAAAGTTCGGCATCTACACCCGCTGGATCGAAACCGAATGGGAAAACGACATCCCAGCTTGGGTTGGCATCAGCGATCTGCCCGGCGAAGGTTCGCCTCGCAACAACGTCGTGGTTGAAGTAAATGGAAAGCGTATCGAAGTTTCACTACCGTCACACCTTGGCGCCTCGGCTCAAGTTTCGAATGCTGGTCCGGCGCCGAAGCGCAAGAGTCACACTGCTGCCGGAACTGGCAGAAGTGGAAAGTCAGTTCTTGCCGACATGCAGTCGAGCGTTGTGAAGATTGCTGTTGCCGAAGGCGACGTCGTTGAGGTTGGTCAGACCATCATCGTGCTGGAAGCCATGAAGATGGAGCAGCCGATCAAGGCTCACAAGGCTGGCACCATCGCAAACATCAAGGCCGTGATTGGAACCACAGTTCCAGCCGGAACCTTACTTATGGAAATCGAAGACTAAAAACTAAACGTTTGGTCGGTGCAGCGCTCTAGCTGCCTCGGTTACCGATTCCGACATCGACGGATAGACAGCGAAAGTCTTGGCAACCTGATCCACGTTCAAACGGTTTTCCACCGCGAGCGCAATCGGGTAAATAAGTTCACTGGCGCGCGGAGCAACCACGACACCGCCAATCACTGTGCCCGACCCGGCCGAGCAGAACAGCTTCACGAACCCGTCCTGGATTCCGGCAATCTTTGCGCGCGGGTTGGCTTCGACCATTACTTTGTAAATTGAACCGTCGACTAGACCTTCCTCGATGGCCTTTTGCGACCAACCGACCGATGCGATCTCTGGGTTCGTGAAAACGTTGGCGGCCACGTTTCTGAGTTCTGCTGGCATGGCCACATCGCCCATGGTGTGGAACACCGCGGTGCGTCCCTGCATTGCGCTAACCGAAGCTAGCGGGAAGAAGTTGGTGCAGTCGCCCACGCCGTAGACGTTGGCTCGGCTGGTTCTGGCAACCTTGTTGACCACGATGTGCCCAGTTTCGTTGAGCTCGATGCCCGCCTCTTCAAGGCCCAGTCCGGCGGTGTTAGGAATAGAACCAACCGCCATCAGACAGTGGGAGCCCTTCACAACGCTTCCATCAGAGAGGGTGACCTCTACGCCGCTACCGGTGTTCACAGCAGACTCGGCTCGAGACTTGCTAAGTACTTGCATTCCGTTTCGGCGGAACACTTCTTCGATTAGCTCGGCGGCGTCTTGGTCCTCGCCTGGAAGAACGGTGTCGCGAGATGAAATCAGGGTGACCTGCGAACCTAGACCTCGATAGGCAGAGGCAAATTCGGCACCGGTTACACCCGAGCCAACCACAATCATGTGCTCCGGAAGTTCTTTTAGTTTGTAAAGATCCAGCCAGGTGAGGATTCGCTCGCCGTCAGGTTTCGCGGAGTCTAAAGTTCTCGGATGTGCACCAACTGCCACGATGATGGTCTTCGCTTCAAGACGCTCTTCTTTGCCATCGGCATTCTTAGCAATCACAAAGTGGTTGCCATCCAGCCGGCCCATTCCTTCAATCACGCGAACGCCCTGAGCCGTGAGGTTATTCCTCATATCTTCAGACTGTTCCTTGGCAATTCCGACCAAGCGCTCGTTGATCGCTTCGAGATCTAAATCAACTTTTGGATCTATTTCTTTGCCATCGGCCATAAAACGCAGCCCCAGGGTGGCTGCACGGCGAACCGAATCGGCAGCCTCGGCTGTGGCAATCAGTGCTTTAGATGGAACAACGTCGGTGAGCACGGCAGAACCGCCGACTCCGTTACGTTCGATTAGTGTGACTTCGGCACCAAGCTGGATGCCAGCTAGTGCTGCTTCATATCCCCCGGGGCCGCCACCAATTATTACGATGTGATGTTTCTTTTTTGACACAGTGCTCACCCTTAGAATCTAACCCATGACCAATCTTTTAGATGACCCAAAAGCCGACCCATTCGATGTTGCTAAGAAAGCTGCCGCAAAAATTGCTGAACTTACCGGTGTTGCCAAACACGACATCGCACTAACGCTGGGTTCGGGTTGGGCAAAGGCTGCCGACCTGATTGGTGAAACCGTCGCCACCATCGACGCCACCGAAGTGCCTGGCTTTTCCAAGCCGGTAGTTGAAGGCCACGTTGCCACTATCAGATCTATTTTGCTGCCGAGCGGCAAGCACGCTCTCGTGCTCGGTGCCCGCACTCACTTCTACGAGGGTCACGGGGTTCGCCGTGTGGTTCACGGGGTTCGCACCGCAGCCGCAGCCGGAGTCGAGGTCATGGTTCTCACCAATGGAGCCGGTGGTATCAAGGAGTCGTGGAAGCCTGGCACTCCAGTGCTAATCAGCGATCACATTAACTTCACTTCCGCTTCGGCTATCGAAGGCGCCAAGTTTGTTGACCTCACCGACGCCTACAGCCCGCGACTTCGAAACCTTGCCAGAACTGTCGATGCAACTCTCGACGAAGGCGTCTATATGCAATTCCGCGGCCCGCACTACGAAACCCCAGCCGAGGTTCAGATGGCAAAGGGAATGGGTGCTCACCTGGTTGGTATGTCGACCGCGCTCGAAACCATCGCCGCACGCGAAAGCGGGCTTGAGGTGCTCGGCTTCTCGCTCATGACCAACCTTGCCGCCGGCATTCAAGACCACCCGCTTTCTCACCAAGAGGTGTTGGAAGCTGGTCGTGAGGCAGAAGCTCGCATCAGTGCGCTGTTGGCCGAAATCGTCGGTCGCATCTAAATGTCGCTGCTGGAACAGGCAAAGTCCTGGCTCGCTCAGGATCCTGATCCGATTACCCGCAATCAACTTGAAGCGCTTATTGCTTCAGGTAACGAGGACGAATTACAAAAAGCTTTCGTTCCTAGAATCACTTTCGGCACCGCTGGTCTTCGAGGCGAACTGGGGACTGGAGCTGCTCGCATGAATCGGGTTGTGGTTGCTCAGGCTGCCCGAGGAATCGCCGACTATCTATTGGAACGCGAAAGTACCCCTTCGGTGGTCATCGGGTTCGACGGTCGAATCAACTCCGGCGTCTTCGCCAGAGACAGTGCCGAAATTCTGGCGGGAGCCGGAGTTGCGGTTACCTTGTTTGAGTCTTTCGTTCCAACTCCGGTGCTCTCACACTCGGTGAAGTTCGGTGGTTTTTCGGCGGGAATTATGGTTACCGCTAGCCACAACCCTCCGAACGACAACGGCTACAAGGTTTACTTCGGCGGTGATTTTGGTGGAAGCCAGATTATTTCTCCGATCGACCGCGACATCGAAGCAAAAATCTCTGCGGTTGCCGAAACCACAACTTTTGACGAACTACCAAAGTCAGCTGATTTTGTGGTTGGGGGCGATGCCCTGCGCGAGGCTTACTACGCATCCACCTTGAACCTGACTCAAGGTCACAAGTTTGCTGGCGGACTGAAAGTCGTTTACACCGCGATGCACGGCGTTGGTCTAGACACTCTCACCGAGCTTTTGAAACGTGCCGGTGCCGAGGATTTGATTTTGGTTGCCGAGCAGGTTCACCCCGACGGCTCGTTTCCAACCACGCCGTTTCCGAACCCGGAAGAGCCTGGCGCCATGGACCTGTCTTTTGCGAAGGCTTCCGCGGTTGATGCCGACCTCATCATTGCCACCGACCCGGATGCCGACCGACTGGCGATTGGTATCCCGACCGCTGGGGGCTTCACCCGTTTGGCTGGTGATGAAGTCGGTCTAATCCTTGCCCACGAACTGGCTACCCGCTCGGGAGCTTCTGGCGTAATGGCTAATTCCATTGTTTCCTCAAGTTGCCTGGAGCGAGTAGCGAGTGCCAACGGTCTTGAATACCGCCAGACCCTGACTGGATTCAAGTGGATCATGCAGGTTCCGAACCTGTTGTTCGGCTACGAAGAAGCTCTCGGTTACGCGGTTGATCCAACTCACACCCCAGACAAAGACGGCATTTCGGCAGCTCTGGTGGCACTAACCATCGCCGACCGTTTGAGCAAGAGTGGAAAAACACTTGGCGAACACCTTGCTGAACTCAAGCGAAAATACGAATACCGCCCCACCGCTCAGGTGAGCGTTCGTGTTGATAGCAAGGCTGCGGTTCGTGACATCTTGGACCGGCTAACCGCCACTCCACCAACAGAACTTCAGGGTAGAAGTCTTTCGGTGATCGACTTGTCAAAGCCCGCCGGAGCTCTCCCGCCAACCGATGGTTTGAAGTTAGAAATCGATGGCGGCGACTGGGTTATTTTGCGCCCGTCGGGCACCGAGCCAAAGTTCAAGGCTTACATCGAAACTAGTGAGGAAAACCTCGAGGCGCTGAAGTCGGAAGTGAAAAAGCTGCTCGTTTAGAGTAGGGCTTTGGTTAGAGCGCGTTTGATTTCGTCGATGTCGATGACGTGACGAATCGGAATTATTTCAGCGTTAAGCCCTTGAAGAATTGGCACTAATTCTTCGGTGGTCATCACGATATTCGCAAAAGCGCCAATCTGGCGAGCTTCGGCAACACCAACCGCTTCCACGGTTGCTCCTTCGTAACCGATGGTGACTAAAGCCTTCTCAATGTTGTTTTTCAAGATGACACTGGTTCCATAGCCCAGACCACATACCGCAACGATTCGCATTAGTTCATTCTCCCAGAATGCCTTCGAGCAAGAGCTCGATTTGAGCGGTATTGACACCATTTAGCAAAGTATTTAGATTTTGTTCATCCGACAGTAACTCGGCCAAAGCCCCGAGTGCCTCGATGTGACTGTCGTGGTCCTTGGCTGCCATGGCAAAGACCGCCTTGACCAACTTGCCAGAACCGAAGTCGACCGACTCTTCGAGAATCGCCAGGGAAATTGAGTTCGCCAAGACCTCCTCACCGGGAGCAGCATGAGCCAGAGCCACGCCATCGATCAAAACAATGTAAGGCCCGAGTTCTTCGACAACGCGGATCATGGAGTCGACATAGGACGGCTTGGCATGCCCGGCATCCACCAACAACTCGCCAGCGGAGGTGATTGCTTCAACCCAGGTTTCGGCACGAACGCCAACTTTCAGAAGTGCCACTAGGAACGTGCCTTAGCGAAGCCTTCTTGAATCAGTGCCATTAGTTCTTCACGGGCATCGAGAGTCTGGAAACTGGCCTCGGCCGCGTTCAACTGCAACTGCTCAAGGTCGTCCAGGTCAAACTCGAAGTGCTCCACCAACTGCTCAAGCTCTCGGGTCACCGAGGTGCCGCTCATGAGTCGGTTGTCCGGGCTAATGGTGACTCGGAATCCCAGATCAAACAGAATCGCAACTGGGTGATCCACAAACTCATCGCCAAGGTCTGCGATTGCGCCGGTTTGCATGTTCGAGGTTGGGCAGAGTTCAAGAGCGATCTGACGGAAGTGAACCCACTCGGCAACCTCTCCAAGCTGCACGTAGTCGCGGCCGTCTTCTTCTCTCATCAACAGGTCTTGATAGATGCGAACGCCGTGGCCGAGGCGCAGGGTTCGACCGGCAACGATTGCGTCGCGAATGCTCTCGACACCATCGGCTTCTCCGGCGTGAACCGTGGTTGGGAACATGTTTTCGGCTAGATAGTCGAAAGCCTCTTTGTGGTTGCTGGCGGGGAATCCCGCTTCTGCTCCGGCGATGTCAAAACCGACCACTCCGTTGTCACGATGACGAACTGCCAATTCGGCAATCTCTAGGCCGCGGTTGTTGTGACGCATTGCGGTGATTAGCTGACCGGTTCGAATGTAACCACCGGCTTCCTCCACGGCTTCAATGCCCTGTTCCAATCCGTCTTGAACAGCTTCAACAACTTCGTCTAGTGAAAGACCCTTGGAGAGGTGCTGTTCGGGAGCCCAGCGGATCTCACCATAAATCACGCCGTCCTTGTGAAGGTCTTCAACAAACTCCTTGGCAACGCGGGTCAGGCCGTGTTTGGTCTGCATAACGGCGGTTGTGACATCGAACGTCTTCAGATACTCAACCAACGAGCCCGAGTTTGCTGACTCCAAAAACCAGTTCTCTAAATCAATCGCGTTGTCTGCAGGAAGTTCCAGCCCAATCTCTCCGGCCAAGTCGATGATGGTCTGAGGGCGCAGCCCTCCGTCGAGGTGATCGTGCAGCGAGATTTTTGGCAGTTTTGAGATGTTCATCTTTCGATCCCTACTTTTCTATCTAACGGTTGTTTCAAATTTGGCAGCGAGTGCGGAGAGTTTTTCAACTTCCCCCAGCGGAAGAACTATCTCGTGTTCAGGAGCAAGTTTGAGATCCCCGCTGTTGAAATCGGCTAAGACCGACCCGGCAAAGCCTCCGATGAAGTCACCTTCTAAATCGGCGGCCACGGACTCAACGAATCGATTGACAACGCTCGGGGTGATCGTGGTACCTAATTGACCCTTAATCTCACCGTACCGAGATTTTTCGAAAAGGTCTCGGCCATAACCAACTAACAGGGTTCGCTCACGCAATTCATTTGCCGCGAGCGCCGTCAGGTCGGGTTCGCAGCCAAATGGCAGAGCAACATCAACGCCAGCCAATTCCTGTTCATCGGTTCGAACCACGGTCTGCACTTCAGCTTCGAGGTCAAACTCTCTGGCGCCCGCGCGAACGCCGTCGAGATAAAGCGGGTGAACCTGTTCTGCGCAAACCACGGCAATTTCATGCCTGGTCGAAATGCTGGCAGCGATGTGTCCGGCTAGCACTCCGGCGGTGAACACGTCAATCCGGTGGACTGCTAGATTCTGTCGCTCCTCGGTTATCAGCTCGGGATCATCGCCTTCGGTAATCAACAGGAAGTTCACTTCCGGATATTTTTTGCTGGCGTCATCTACAAGACCGTCGAAGTTGTTTGAGGCAACAGCGATGAGTCGACATTCGTCCTTGACCAACTCGCTCACCCGCTTGGGGAAGTTCGCAAAGGTGGCTTCAGACTGTGACTTCTTCACGCCGTAGGCGACCACGCTTTGGTTGAGCGCATAGCTGGCCAGCTCGTTTATTCCAGATAGGTCGGAGGCCCCTTCGGTAACCAAGCAGGCGCGGTAGTCAACCTTCGTTAGGGGTGCATTGTCCGGCAAAGTTGAACAACCGGAGACGGCTAGGGTGAGCCCCAAACTCGCAGCAATCAGCGAGCGTTTGAGATTCCTGGAATTTTCAAGCACAGCACCAAGTTTAAGCCCAAGCATACAAAGATGGCTCCAGTCAAAAGGGTAGAATTGGAATCGTCGCTTCAGAGTTGAAACATCAGGAGGCATCTTGCCAACCAAGCCAGCAGGCACCCTTTACCGGGGAAAAATCGGCATGTGGTCGTGGGTTCTACACCGCATCACAGGCGTAGCCATTTTCTTTTTTCTCCTAGTCCACGTTCTAGACACCGCATTGGTTCGCGTGAGTCCAGAGGCCTATAACGAGGTCATCGAAACTTACAAAACCCCAGTCATCGGTCTTGCCGAACTCGGTCTTGTGGCGGCAGTTTTGTATCACGGTTTCAATGGTTTGCGGGTAATCCTGATCGACTTCTGGAGCAAGGGAACTAAATACCAGGCTCTGATGTTCTGGATAGTTATCGCAGTCACCGTCGTTACCCTTGCTTACTTCGCTCCTCGTCACATTGTCCACATCTTCGAGTACCTCGAGGCAGGTAAATAATGGTCACCATCGAAACTCCTCGCAGCCCTCGTAGCCGTAAGTCGGCACAACGCGAAAAGCTCGCATGGCTATTCATGCGCGCCTCCGGTGTGGTCCTAATCTTCCTAGTCTTCGGTCACCTGTACATCAACCTATTCACCGGCGACGGCATCAAGGCCATCGACTTCGCATTCGTGGCAGGAAAGTGGGCCAACCCGTTCTGGCAGGTTTGGGACACCGCCATGCTTTGGTTGGCTTTGATTCACGGCACCAACGGTATGCGCACTTTGGTTAACGACTACAGCGAGCGCGAGAAAGTGCGCAAGATTTTGGTGGTCTCACTTTGGACCGTTTGTATTCTGCTCATCATCCTAGGCACTCTGGTTACCACCACCTTTGACCCATGTCCAGACACCCATTCAGCAGCACTCCTGCCTGAATTCTGCAGCGTTAAGTAAGAAGAGAAGGCAATTGACGAAACCTAAGGTTCACAACCACCAGTACGACGTAGTAATCGTGGGAGCGGGTGGCGCCGGAATGCGCGCTGCCATCGAGGCTGGGCCACACGCTAAGACTGCGGTTATCTCGAAACTATTCCCAACCCGTTCGCACACCGGTGCCGCGCAGGGTGGAATGGCTGCGGCTCTAGCCAACGTTGAGGAAGACAGCTGGGAATGGCACACCTTCGACACCGTCAAGGGTGGCGACTACCTAGTGGACCAGGACGCCGCCGAGATTCTTGCTAAAGAGTCGGTTCAGGCCGTCATCGACCTAGAAAACATGGGTCTGCCGTTCAACCGCACCCCAGATGGCAAGATCGACCAGCGTCGTTTCGGTGGCCACACCCGCGACCACGGTAAGGCTCCGGTTCGTCGCAGCTGTTACGCTGCCGACCGCACCGGCCACATGATTTTGCAGACTTTGTACCAAAACTGTGTCCGCCTCGGCATCGAGTTCTACAACGAGTTCTACGTTCTTGACCTTGTAATGAACACCGTGGACGGCGAAGAGCGTCCTAGTGCAGTTGTTGCCTACGAACTAGCGACCGGTGAGATTCACATCTTCCAGGGCAAGTCAATCGTGTTCGCAACCGGCGGCTTTGGCAAGATTTTCAAGACCACCTCGAACGCTCACACCCTAACCGGAGACGGCGTTGGCATCATATGGCGCAAGGGTCTGCCACTTGAAGATATGGAGTTCTACCAGTTCCACCCAACCGGTCTTGCCGGTCTAGGCATCCTGCTTTCCGAGGCTGCCCGTGGTGAAGGTGGAATCCTCCGCAACGCTTCCGGTGAGCGCTTCATGGAACGTTACGCACCAACCATCAAGGACCTAGCTCCTCGTGACATGGTTGCCCGTGCCATGGCTAACGAAGTTCGTGAAGGTCGCGGCGCTGGCCCACACAAGGACTACGTACTACTCGACCTAACCCACCTCCCACCAGAGGTAATCGATGCCAAGCTTCCGGACATCACCGAGTTCGCTCGCACCTACCTAGGTGTCGAGCCTTACACCGAGCCCGTTCCGGTTTTCCCAACAGCGCACTACGCCATGGGTGGAATTCCAACTAACATCAAGGCCGAGGTTCTTCGCAACAACAAAAAGGTTGTTCCTGGACTATACGCCGCCGGGGAATGTGCCTGCGTTTCGGTGCACGGAGCCAACCGTCTAGGAACCAACTCGCTACTAGACATAAACGTCTTCGGTAAGCGTGCGGGAATCTACGCTGTTGAATACGCCAAGACTGCCAAGCACGTACCAGTTCCTAAGGATGCCGCCAAGGACGTCCTAGAACTTATCGAAGCCATGCAGAACTCCACCGGTACCGAGAAGATCGCAGTTCTTCGAAAAGAACTTCAAGACACCATGGACAAAAACGCTCAGGTTTACCGCACCGAAGAGTCTCTCGACGAAGCGCTAGCCGTCATCGCCGATCTTCGTGAGCGTTACAAGAATATTCACGTCCAAGACAAGGGCACTCGCTTCAACACTGACCTTCTCGAAGCTATTGAACTGGGCTTCCTGTTCGACCTAGCCGAAGTTCTAGTGGTCACCTCGAAAGAGCGTCGCGAAAGCCGCGGCGGCCACTTCCGCGAAGACTACCCAACCCGTAACGACGAGAAGTTCATGGTTCACTCCATGGCCTACAAGACCGACAAGCCGGGCAAGAAGCCAGGCTCTGGAATCAAGATCGACTGGAAGCCAGTCGTCATCACCAACTACCCACCGATGGAGCGTAAGTACTAATGTCTACCGCAGTCGCTGAAAACACCGAGATTGGTGTAGTTCCAAGCTTCACCGTGACCCTGTTCGTACGTCGTTTCAACAAGGAAGACGGCGAAGAGGCTCGTTGGCAAGACTTCGACGTGACCGTTCACGGCACCGACCGCGTCCTCGATGCTCTTCACAAAATCAAGTGGGAACAGGACGGCTCACTAACCTTCCGTCGTAGCTGTGCTCACGGTGTTTGTGGCTCGGACGCAATGCGTATCAACGGCCGCAACCGCCTAGCCTGCAAGACCCTCATCAAGGACCTCGACATCACTCAGCCAATCTACGTTGAGCCAATCAAGGGCCTTGAAGTTGAAAAAGACCTAGTTGTAAACATGGAGCCGTTCTACGAGGCTTACCGCGACGTAAAGCCATTCCTTATCGCTTCAGATAAGCCAAAGGCCGAGCGCATTCAGAGCCCTGAAGACCGCGAGCGCTTCGACATGACCACCAAGTGCATCCTCTGCGCAGCTTGCACCTCAAGCTGCCCAGTGTTCTGGACCGACGGTCAGTACTTCGGTCCAGCCGCTATCGTGAACGCTCACCGCTTCATCTTTGACTCTCGCGATGAAGCAGCCGACGTCCGCCTTGAAATCCTGAACGACAAAGAGGGTGTCTGGCGTTGCCGCACCACCTTCAACTGCACCGAGGCTTGCCCACGCGGTATTGAAGTTACCCGCGCCATCGCCGAAGTCAAGCAGGCCATCCTCCGCGGCAAGCCGTAGCCTATGCCGCAGCGCTTCAAAGCACTGCTGCTAGCCGCAACTCTAATTCTGGGTTTACTAGTTGGGGTTGCCCCTGCCAGTGCCACTACTTCACTTAAAGAGGGCGACGACCCTGCTGCGGTTCTTTTCGACCCCCTCAAACCAATCTCGGTTGAAGTTATGAGCGCACTTGGTGGACCCCCACTCACCCGAAAGTATCTGGACTCCGACACCTACCGTCGAGCCACAATCAAGATCACTCTCTCGGGCACTAACCGTTACGTGATCATCCGCGACGTCGGCGTTCGCCAGAAGGGCTCTCACACCAGGCGCTTCCAGAAGATGTCGCTCAAGATCAAATTCGACGCCTTCGTGCAGAAACAAGAATTCTTAGGACTCAAACGGCTCACCTTGAACGCCATGGTTCAAGACCGCTCGCAGGTTCACGAAGTGACCTCCTACAAACTCTTTAGAGAAGCGGGCATCCCCGCTCCCCGAGCGGGTTACGCCAGAGTCAAGATCGACGGCGCCTATCAGGGGCTCTACGCCAACATCGAATCCCTGGACGAAATCATGCTCAGCCGCTGGTTCACTTCGACCGAACAC
>JBFYOM010000028.1:0-13653 GCA_041303805.1 Micrococcales bacterium | reverse complement strand
GAGGAATAGCTGATAGGGAGACTCGTGTACCCCTGATCACACTCGGCGGTTATTAGAACGCTTCGCCGTCATCGGATTGAGTACCTCGAACTATCTGGTCCCATGAAGGCATTGGTGCGCGAACCTTTTTGGGGTCCATTGGCTTCGATTCTTCAGAGTCGTTGGTTGACTCGGCTGCTGGAGCAGGGCCTTGCTCTTCAGAACCGCTTGGCCCAGGTTCGGCGGCAGCGATTTCTTCCGGCACCTCAGGTGTAATTTCTTTCAGTTCGAGAACATCCGGCACGATTTCTTGAGCCTGAATTCTGCGGCTTCGAAAAGCTAGAAGATTGTCTTCTGAGATCACTTCAACTGCCTCTTTGACCGATACAGGCTTTGCATTCTTCTGAAGGGTGGTTGGGCCAAGTAAACTGTCCAACTTATTGCCGGAACTCGAGAGGCTAGCTGCAATTGCGGTCTCTGGAGTTAGCAGGTACTTGCGAGGATCGAAGGTCCAAGTAGCCACGCCAGTCTCACCTCCGCTAGCAAAGGACACGGTTATCTCCCAAATCGCGTTGGTTCCCCGTTTCGCTGACCACCTAATCTCAGTTGCCTTTGATTGAGAAAGCTGTTCCTCAATCAGCTCACCGAACTGTCTCTTGGATACTTCGTTGAATCGATCAGCTGGTTGCTCCACTCTCACACTCTTTGCAAGTTCTACGATGTGGGCTAGTTCTTCTAAAACAGGGTGGGCGAAGCGCTCAATCAGATCCAAGCTCGTGCCGCTGTTTTCCGCTAGCTCCTTCACGGAAGCTCCTGAACGAATGGCGTCTTGGATTTGCCTAGGGCTAAGCTCGCTAACGTTGGTGTCCGGGACGCGATGCTCTTTGATGGTGCGAACCAAGGCTTCATCAATGTTTAGGCTAAACCGTTCACCGTCGTTGGTAACTAGAAGTAGTGAGTCACCCTCACGCCCAATTGGATTTAGTTCACGCATTTCAAAAGCCTCCAATAAGGAGTTTGCCATTTAGTTGAGCTATTTCACGGGATTGGTGCTGTTTGGAATAAACAACTTTTTTTGCGACTTATGGTGTTTTGTGTTTGCCATTTCGACGAACTTGTTAGACACTGAACGCGCTTATTGCAAATTTGAATTCCGAAGGACAGGCAGATGGCCACCGATTACGACGCACCGCGAAAAAATGACGACGAGGCTGAGTCGCTAGATGCGCTTAAAGACCGCCTGCCCGAGAAGTCTTCAGTTTCCTCTGACCTTGACGAAGTTGACCACGGTGGAGAGATTATCGATCCTGAAAAGCACGATGAACTTACCGAAGTTGTTGTGATTCCGCCGCAAAGTGACGAATTCACCTGCATGGAATGCTTTATTGTGAAGCACCGCTCACAGATGAGTACCAAAAAGCCAAAACCTGGAACTGGTCCGTTTTGTTCAGAATGTGGTGGCTAGTTCTTCAGAGTTTTCGCGAGAACTTCTGGCTGTCTAGTGCTAACCATCCAATAGGGGCTTGAATCCTCAGGGTCGGTGATCTCAATCTTTACTAGGCCTTTAACGCTTGCCTGAATGCTTAGCCAGGCGTTCGCATTTAGATCTCTCCCAAGTGCCTCGAAAATTTCATCTCTAGGAACCACCGAAACATTTCCTAAGTGTTTTCTTTCGATTCTTGCTCCCTTGACGATAAGTTCAGTGTCGGTTACCACGACAATCGGAGAAGATAAAAACATGAGAACCGAGAGGCCTAAGGCGAAAACCGAGGCCAGTGGGAGGGCGAACTCTAAATTTAGGGGCAGCATGATGACAAAAACACTTAGGAACAGAAGCAATGGAAGCGTTAGATTGCCAATTGAAGGTAGAACACGCTCTCGATAAATTTTCACAGAATTAGACTACGCTCTAAGAATGACCGATTCAGTCCCAGTTCTCATTGTTTCCGAACCTGAGCTTAGACCGTCATATGCCAAGCCTGGCGACGCTGGTTGTGACCTAAGAGCTTCTGAAGCTTCCGTCGTTCCGGCCAGAGGCAGGATGCTGGTAAAAACCGGCGTTTCAATCGCTCTACCTGATGGATATGTTGGTCTGGTCCACCCCAGATCAGGGCTCGCGGCAAAGCATGGAATAACAGTTTTAAACACTCCTGGAACGATTGACGCAGGCTACCGCGGTGAAATTATGGTGACTCTGTATAACAGCACAGATGAGGATTTCGCCATCTCCCGCCTTGACCGTATTGCGCAGTTGGTGATTCAGGAATTTTGTAGGGCCGATTTCATTCAGGTTGAAAAACTACCTGAGTCTGACCGCGGCGAATCTGGTTTTGGGTCATCGGGAATTCAGTAATCATGGCACTTCTCTCAGAGGGTCCTTCAGGTCCGCACGACATTTCAGAGGTCGGCTCAACGCTTGGCTTTCTTTCGTTTGGCAGTATTCTCATGCCAACAATTGAGGGTGTTTCGGTCAGGGTCGAAGTGGATGAGAACACAAAGGCCATCGTGGCCGTAAGTTTCGAACATCAGGGATCGGTTCTTCAAGTCTCGGCTTTTGCAGCGGCAAAGAGTGAGCCAATCTGGGACGAGATTTACGGCCAGTTAATTGAGACGATTTCAACCACCGGCGGAACGGTTTCCGAATCCATGGGCGGTTTTGGAAAACAGTTAGAGGCTAAATTGCCAGCGAATCAGGGTTCAAGGGAACTTCGTTTCATAGGCTTTGATGGGCCTCGCTGGTTTTTGAGAGGTGCCATTTCTGGCCTGGCTTTGACCGACGAAAACTCGTCTGTAAACATGGAGGATATCTTCCGCTCTTTAGTAGTTGACCGAGGAAACGTTCCACTACCTCCGCGAGAACCCCTTCCCCTGAGGCTTCCAGACGGAAACTTCGTACCTCCGAAGTTTGGAATTTAGGCTTGAATTCTGGCTCACCGGTCAACCGTCCGAATTCCATTCTTGATGCTCTCGGTGGCCCATTGGGTATTGCGCAATCGCTTCTACCAGGGGCAATCTATGTAACTATTTTTTCGATCTCTCAGAATGTTTTGTGGTCAGCAGTTTCTGCTGGTTCTCTGGCATTTGCTTTTTTGGTCTGGCAGCTGATCAGACGTAAGCCACTGACTTCAGTGATCGCAGGGCTAATCGGGTTGTTGATATCTGTTTACTTGCCACTTAGAGATGGTTTTGATAACAGTAACGCCGCCGACTATTTTCTACCCGGCTTCTTCACCAACTCCGCCTACCTTGGAGCGCTATTGCTATCTGTTTTGCTCCGATATCCTCTTGCTGGTTTCGTAATCGGCCTTTTGAGTGGGACTGGTTCAGAATGGCGGAAAGACAAAAGTTTATTCCGAAGATATAACTGGATTACCTTGATGTGGGCGACTCTCTTTAGTGCAAGGCTTTTAGTTCAAGTGCCGCTCTATCTGACTGATCAAGTTACGGCTCTAGGAATCACGAAATTGGCGATGGGGACACCTCTCTACGCGCTTTTGGTGTGGTTCACTTGGTTGCTGGCTAGAGAAGCCCTCAAAAAGGGCAAATAATGGTAGTTTTTTAGATAGAAAAAGTCTTTTCAATAGGAGTCCCAATGTCCAAAGTAAATAGTTTTCAGGCTGCCGACAGTCTCAAAGTCGGAAGCAAGGAATATCGCTACTTTCGACTAGACAAACTAAATGCACCAAGGTTGCCCTACAGCTTGAAGATTCTCTTGGAGAATCTCATCCGCACTGAAGACGGAGCCAACGTAACTGCTGAGCAGATTAAGGCTCTTGCCAATTGGGATCCAAGTGCTGAACCAGATACTGAGATTCAGTTCACTCCCGCGCGAGTAATCATGCAGGACTTTACCGGGGTTCCTTGCATTGTGGACCTAGCCACCATGCGTGAAGCTGTAGCTTCTCTCGGGGGAGATCCGAAGCGTATCAATCCTCTTGCGCCCGCCGAAATGGTCATCGATCATTCGGTCATTATCGACGTTGCCGGCACACCCGAGGCTTTCGACCGAAACGTTGAACTTGAGTATCAACGTAACGGCGAGCGGTATCAGTTCCTGCGTTGGGGTCAAACTGCCTTCGATAACTTCAAGGTTGTGCCGCCTGGCACCGGCATTGTGCACCAGGTGAACATCGAGTACCTAGCCAGAACCGTTATGGCACGCGAAGTAAACGGTGAACTTCAGGCGTATCCAGATAGCTGTGTCGGCACCGACTCGCACACCACCATGGTTAATGGTTTGGGTGTCTTGGGCTGGGGAGTGGGCGGCATTGAAGCCGAGGCAGCCATGCTCGGCCAGCCAGTTTCCATGCTCATTCCTCGTGTGGTTGGCTTCAAATTAACCGGTTCGATTCCTACCGGGGTGACCGCAACCGACGTCGTACTTACCATCACCGAACAGCTCCGTAAGCACGGTGTTGTTGGCAAATTCGTTGAATTCTATGGTGATGGCGTTTCGTCCGTGCCGCTTGCAAACCGTGCCACCATAGGAAACATGAGCCCCGAATTTGGTTCAACTGTTGCGATTTTCCCAATCGACGAGGTCACGCTGGATTACCTGCGTATTACTGGTCGCACCGATGAAGAAATTGATTTAGTTGAGGCTTACACGAAGGCACAGGGGCTTTGGCATGACCCGAGCATCGAGCCAATTTACAGCGAGTACCTAGAGTTGGATCTCGGCACCGTAAAGACTTCCATTGCCGGACCGAAACGCCCTCAAGACCGAATTGAGTTGGCCAACGCTAAGAAGGCCTTCAACGAGGTTCTTCCGAGCTACACCGACGAAGTTTCTAACCCTTCAGTAGTTGAAGGCAAGGACTACACCATCGACAACGGCTATGTGACGATTGCATCGATCACCTCATGCACCAACACTTCGAACCCGTCTGTCATGCTTGCAGCTGGTCTAGTTGCTAGAAACGCTGTTGCCAAGGGTTTGAAAGCAAAGCCTTGGGTCAAGACCTCGTTAGCGCCAGGTTCAAAGGTAGTTACCGATTACTACGAAAAGGCTGGGCTCAACGACGATCTAGACGCGTTGGGGTTCAACTTGGTCGGCTACGGATGTGCAACCTGTATCGGCAACTCGGGTCCACTTGACGAGCACATTTCTTCAACGATTCAAACTAATGACCTAGCTGTAACCGCAGTGCTTTCGGGTAACCGAAACTTTGAAGGCCGCATTAGTCCTGATGTGAAGATGAACTACCTAGCTTCGCCTCCGCTGGTCATCGCCTATGCACTTGCGGGCACCATGAATTTCGACTTCGAGACCGATTCGCTCGGTAAAGACCACGACGGCAACGATGTGCTTTTGAAAGACATTTGGCCAACCGCGTCTGAAGTTCAGGAGACCATCGATTCATCGATTAGTTCTTCGATGTTCAAGAAGCAGTATGGAAGCGTTTTTGAGGGTGATGCTCGCTGGAAGGGGCTACCAACTCCGACCGGAGCAACCTTTGCATGGGACTCAAAGTCCACTTACGTGCAGAAGGCCCCTTACTTCGACGGCATGACCATGACACCAGACGCCGTCACCGACATTAGCGATGCAAGGGTTCTAGCACTACTGGGTGACTCGGTGACCACTGACCACATCAGTCCGGCTAGCTCCATCAAGGCAGATTCGCCGGCTGGAAAATACCTGACCGAACTTGGAGTTGCTCGAGCAGACTTCAACAGTTATGGTTCACGACGTGGAAATCACGAAGTCATGATTCGCGGAACTTTCGCAAACATTCGACTCAAGAATCTGTTGCTAGACGGTGTCGAAGGTGGTTATACCCGAGACTTCACTAAGGCCGAAGGACCGCAGAGTTTTATCTTCGACGCGGCTGAGAATTACCGCAGTGAGGGAACGCCATTGGTAGTTCTTGGCGGAAAAGAATACGGAACCGGCTCCTCTCGAGACTGGGCCGCTAAGGGAACCAGCCTTCTAGGAGTCAAGGCTGTAATTGCCGAGAGCTTCGAGAGAATTCACCGCAGCAACCTGATTGGTATGGGTGTGATTCCTCTACAGTTCCCTAGCGGAAAATCAGCCGAGTCTCTTGGTCTGGACGGCACGGAAACTTACTCGATCGAAGGCATTGTTGAACTGAACGAGGGCGTGACGCCAAAGACCGTCAAGGTCACCGCAACTCCCTCTGCTCATTCTCCTGTCGGCAAGGCAAAAATTGTGTTTGACGCAATCGTCCGTATCGACACCCCTGGAGAAGCCGACTACTACCGTAACGGAGGAATCTTGCAGTTCGTTCTTCGTTCATTGGTGGCATAAACCGGCGATTTTGCGGGTTGGTAAATCTATGACACTACTCGATGGCATAAACGGACCAAGAGACCTCGACTCACTCAGTCAGTCCCAATTGGTTGACTTGTGCCATGAGATTCGCGAACATCTCGTTCAGTCGGTTGCCAAGACTGGTGGACACCTTGGGCCAAATCTTGGGGTTGTTGAAACCACGGTTGCGCTTCACCGGGTATTTAATTCGCCACAGGACCCAATTATTTTTGACACCGGTCACCAGTCATACATCCACAAGATCCTGACTGGCAGAAAGGACCTCAGTAGCCTTAGAGTCAAGGGCGGCATAGCTGGTTACCCTCAACGCTCTGAGTCAGAACACGATGTCGTTGAGAGTTCTCATGCTTCGAGTTCGCTATCTTGGGCCGATGGCATTGCTAAGGCTTTCAAGATTTCTGGTCAGAACGACCGCTTTGTGGTTGCATTGCTCGGAGATGGCTCGCTTACGGGTGGAATGACTTGGGAAGCCCTGAACAACATTACTCACGAAAACGACCGCAAACTCGTGATCGTTGTGAACGACAACGGGCGGTCTTATGCCCCGACAATCGGTGGTTTAGCCAAGCACCTGACCAACATCCGAACCGATAAAACCTACAAAAAGCTTTATCGGCTCAGCAAAAAAGTCTTCTATAGTTTCGGATCAATAGGTCGAATGATCTTCAACGCGGCTCGTGGAGCGGGTCGGAGTGCCCTTGAGAGCATGGCGCCCGCAAGCATGTTCCCAAACCTAGACATTAAATATATCGGCCCTGTTGACGGTCACGACATCGTTGCTCTTGAGCATGCTTTCAAGCAAGCAAAAAACTATTCAAGCCCAGTTATTGTTCACGTGATCACTCAAAAGGGCAAGGGTTTCGATCCTGCAATGCTTAACGAAGACGACCAATTTCACGCCGTTGGCAAAATTGACCCAACGACGGGGGAATCGCTTGAGATCTCCGGCGGTACATCTTGGACAAACATCTTCCGCGACGAGATCGTTGCTATTGCCGACGAACGAGAAGATATCGTGGGAATCACCGGGGCGATGATGATTCCTGTCGGTCTCGACTCTTTCGCATCGAAATACCCCGATCGAGTATTCGATGTTGGAATTGCCGAACAACATGCAGTCACAGCAGCTGCCGGAATGGCATTCGGTGGGATGCACCCCGTCGTTGCTGTTTATGCGACCTTTATTAATCGCGCCTTCGACCAGGTGTTAATGGATGTGGCTTTGCACAAAGCTGGCGTAACTTTCGTACTCGATCGCGCTGGAGTTACCGGTCCAGATGGAGCAAGTCATCATGGAATGTGGGATTTATCAATTCTCCAGATCGTGCCAAGCATTCAAATTGCCGCACCTCGAGACGCGGACCGTCTCAGGGAAGAACTCCGTGAAGCAGTAGCAATCAGCGATGCACCTACTGTTCTTCGATTTCCAAAGGGCGTTGCCTCAACCTCAATTGAAGCCATAAAGCGCTCGAAAGACGGCGTGGACTACTTATTCGAATCATCCGCCAAAGACGTGCTAATCGTTGCCATTGGAACCATGGCCACCATGGCTTTGAAATCGGCTGAACTGCTTAAAGCTCAAGGAATTGGCTGCACTGTCATCGATCCTCGATGGGTGGTTCCGGTTCCAAAAACAGTTTTATCTGAGGCAGCCAAACACAGACTCGTCGTGACAATTGAAGACGGTGTAAAAGTTGGAGGTATTGGTACGCGAATTCGACAAGACATGCGCGCGGCCCAGATTGATACCGCATTAAACGAGGTTGGCCTTCCTGACGAGTTCCTAGAGCACGCGTCCAGAGATGAGATTTTGGAGCGAGTTGGGCTTACAGCCAAGCAGATCACTCACGACATAGTTGCTCAAGTTTTAGGCGCAAAGGTTCCACATGCCCGACAGGACTCTGATGCGACTAATTCTTCGGTTGAAGAGCGTCGCTAAGTTTCTTAGCAACTAGTTCTACCTGCCAGGGTCTGGCTCCAAGCGCTTCGAGTTGCTGGTCAATGGCTTCCTCCGGTTGCCACGCAAGCCGCCTTAAAAGATCCGGCTGTAAAAGATTCTCCCCAGGTAATTCCGCGGTTTCTGCAATTTCTGCGATAACTGGGCGAAGGAGTTTTAGTCGCTCATCAGCTTCCGGGTAGCGAGTGGGCCAGCTCCTGTGGTTTGGAATTCCTGTGTTCGGAACTCTAAGCTCAGGAAGGTCTTTGGTTGATAAACCTAAGGAATAAGCCTCCCACCAAGTGTCTAGGTAAGTTCTAGAAGCCCGTCCGTTGAAAGCTGAAAATGATGTTAGTTCTGATCTCGATGACACACTGGATTTGACCAGAGCAACAATCGAAGAGTCTGGAACCAAGCGACCCGGCGATACATCTAATTTCTCGGCAAGAGCCTCTCGTGCCGCCCAAAGTTCCCGAGCTATGGCAAGTCGACGAGCATCTTTGACTTCGTGCAAACCGGACATAGTGCGCCATTTGTCAGGGCTTTGTGGTTTCGGCTTGAAGCTAAGCAGATTCTGGAATTCTTGTTTTGCCCAATCAGCTTTCTTGGCATCCTTTAGTTGCTCCAAGAGAACCGTTGCTAGCTCGGGCAGCACGTCTACGTCAAGTGCCGCGTAGTTCAACCAGGAGAGCGGTATCGGCCGGATTGACCAATCCGCAGCGGAGTGCTCCTTGGCCAACCTAAACCCCAAGAGTTGCTCACAAGCCGCACCAAGGCCGACGCGGGGCAATCCGAGAAGCCGCGAACCCAACTCGGTGTCGATTAGTTCAGGAGGAGTTAGACCAACCTCTGCCAGACAACCGAGGTCCTGAGTGGCAGCATGGAGGATCCAAGGGAGCTTGTTGCAGAAAGAACTAAATTTTGACCATTCATCAGTGTCGCTCAAGGCGATTGGATCGATGAGAAAGATATCGGTGCCGCGGCGATGAACTTGGATCAGGTATGCCCTGTTGCCGTACTTGAAACCGCTCGCTCGCTCGGCATCGATTGCTAAAGGACCGGAACCCTGACTTAGAGACTCCAATGCTCCAAGCAGTTCATCCGGTCGATCTACATAGTAAACAGGCGCTAGCGACTCTCGCCTAATCGGTAGTTCAACTTCTGGCTCTAAACTAACCTCTTCGGTCAATTGAGCTAACCCCTTCGCCGTGGAGCGACAAACCACTCATCATGCAGATTAGATCGACCCAAGCTTCCAAGTGGCCACTGAGGCCGCTATTCTTTGGGCACCAGCTTGCGCGCAGTTCAAGTTCCGCGTGGTGCGATTGGGCCGCTAGGGTCCCATGGCCAACTGAAAGAACGCGGGTGGTCGTTCCACCAGCAACATCAACTTCGGCGCCATGTGACTCGAGTGATGTCATGAGCCATGCCCAAGCGATTTCTGAAGAGTCGTCGTCGAAGCCGATGTCGGTCTCAAGGGGGGATTTTGCGTAAAGAATCACTCGGTAATTATTCGTCCAAGATTCCTGTGGTACGTCGTCCCAGAGCAGAATAAAGCGTCCAGTGCCCCGGAAGATTGAAGAGTCTTCACCTTGAGCTTTCACATCGCAAGCGAAGGCGATTGCATGACGAGACAAGTTCTGTGGTGCATCTATTTGATCGACGATGACCTCGGGGCGAATGTTTGCACGCGACAGCGAATTGGCGGCTAAGCGAAAATCGGCATTAGCGCTGGCGTCGACTTCTAACTCAAGCACTTTTCAAGAATATTGGGGTCTAAAGACTACTTCGCGTTGCCACGCCGCCAGATGGTGAACAAAGTCTTGCCAATCGTTTCGCTGGATGACAAAGAAAGCTTTGAACCCAATCGGTCGAGTACCAAACGAGCAGTTTCCAATTCGCCGTCTACGAGAGTAAGGCAAAATTCATCAACCAGGTCATTTTGAAGGAACTCATTGGCAAGAGAAGGACCAACTTCCAAAAGTATTTTGCGAAATCCGCGGCGTTCTAATTCCGCGATGCTCCACGTTGCCACACCCTCAGCTTCTGGGGGAGAGAGAACTAAGGCCTCGGTTATGTCTGTTGGGCGCCTGGTGATAATCGCAAGTGATCCGCTTTTTGGTTTCCGGTAACGCTCTCGGCGCGCTGTTTCTCCTCCGGTTACTACGACGTCGCTAAGGCTTCGAAGATGGATTAGAAGCTCTCTGTCGTCTTGATTGCTGATGCCGCGGCTAGAACCAGAATCATCCACCAAAACGCCACCTGGTCCCGCCACCATGTTAAGCCTGACCCCTTCAAGGGTTTGGTATAGAGCACTCCAGGGCACTAGATTTTCTCGCGAACCTGACGCTTGATTCTGTTCAACATTCCGCGCAGACCATTGATGCGAAGGAGCGACACCGCTTCCTTCAGGTGCAATCGGTCAGGTATGTCCTCGGGGGCCTCGAGAACAGCCGAGGTCGTGCGACCATCCAGCAGTTGGTGCAAAATACTTGCGAAGCCTCTGGTCGTTGGAGCCTCTTCGGGCGCGGTTAAGAAAATATTGACTATGCCATCGTTCACTTCAACAAAAAGAAAAACGGGGGATTGGCACTCTTCAACACGTTCTAAAAGATCAGGGTGTTCGCGATAGCGTTCTGGCAGTTCTGGAAGTTCGCCGGCGATTTCCAGCAGTAGTGTGAGTCGGTCCCGAACACCTAATTCGGCGAAGTCATTCCCAAGCTCGTTTAGAGCCGCTTCGATTGTTTTCACTTTTTAGCAAATTCGCCTGGCAGTTCGCCGATGACAATCGGCGCTCCGACCAAACTTCCCCATTCGGTCCACGAACCGTCGTAGTTCCTTACGTTCTTGAATCCGAGTAGGTACTTCAGAACAAACCAAGTGTGGCTGGAACGCTCACCAATTCGACAATAGGTAACGACGTCGTCTGATGGCTTCAAACCTATTTCCGCTTGGTAGATGCCTTCGAGTTCAGCACGGTTCTTGAAGGTTTTGTCCTCGTTGGCGGCCCGAGACCAAGGAACCGAGTTAGCTCCGGGGATGTGCCCAGCACGCAGTGCGCCTTCCTGTGGGTAGTTCGGCATGTGAGTTCGCTCGCCCGAATATTCTTGAGGGGATCGAACATCGACCATAGGTTTTCCAATGTGGGCTAGAACCTCATCACGAAACGCGCGGTCAGTTTCATCATCTCGTTCAATCACAGGGTAGTTGGTCGGAAAAATAATCGGCTGGTCCTTTGTGACCGCACGTCCTTCACTGATCCATTTCTCGCGTCCACCATCGAGGAGTCGAACATCCTCGTGGCCAAACAGCTTGAAGACCCAAAGTGCATACGACGCCCACCAGTTACTGGCGTCGCCATAAATCACTACTGTGGAGTCTCGCGAGATTCCAGATCTGGAAGCCAAAGCTGAGAAGGCCTCTCCATCGAGATAGTCGCGCACTACCGGCTGGTTGAGGTCGGTGTGCCAGTCAATTTTTACGCTACCTGGAATGTGGTTGACGTCGTAGAGCAAAACGTCTTCGTCTGATTCAACTACCACGAGTCCGTCAGCGCCAAGGTTCGCTTCTAGCCATTCGGTGGAAACCAGCATTTCAGGGTGAGCATATTCTGAAAACTTTGAGTTTGAATCTAGTGGCAGAGTCATTAGTTGCTTTCTGTTAGTTAGGCTAATAGAGCCCTGTCTCAAGGGTAATTCATCGAGACCTAATAAGAAACGGCTGGGAAACAATTGGTCACACAATTATTGGGTGGAGACGACATTTGTGCCAGAAATCCCGAACTAAAGGCATCGGACCTCATCGCCGACTTAGTTCCACCGAGAGAGTTCGCAAAATCGAGCTTCGATAACTATCGCCCTGATCAGAATTTTCCCTCGCAAACGCAAGCAAGGGACGAGGCCAAGAGTTTCACCTCTGGCGGCTCTAAGAAACTTTTTCAAAAGAGCAAAGACAGCGCACCAGGTCTTTATCTTGATGGCGGTTTTGGTGTTGGGAAGACCCATTTGTTGGCCGCTATGTTTCACAAGTGCCACGAATCAAAATTGTTCGGCAGCTTCATGGCTTACACCAGCCTGGTTGGAGCGTTAGGTTTTTCCACAGCCCTCGAGACTCTCTCAAAATATCGCTTCATTGCAATTGACGAATTTGAGCTTGACGACCCAGGCAACACAATGATCATGTCACGCCTACTAAATGAACTAGCCTCCCGAGGAACGCGCTTTGCAGCAACATCAAACACTCCACCTAATGCTTTGGGAGAGGGCAGGTTTGCAGCAGCCGATTTCCAACGTGAGATTCTCGGGATCGGTCGCCAATTTTTAATGTTGCGGGTAGATGGTGAAGATTTTCGTCACCGACCAACGGACGCCCACTCCACCAGCCTTAGCGCAGAAGAACTCCAAAGCTGGGTTGAGCCGAGCACTGCCGTAGTTGGGTTCGATGCCTTGCTGTACAAGTTGAGTCAAGTTCATCCAGCACTTTATGGAAAGTTACTAAACGGCTACGAGAAACTAGCAATTGCAGACGTCTCAATGCTCAATGACCAGAACGACGCTTTGAGATTCGTTAGCTTTGTCGACCGCGCCTACGAACTTCAGGTTCAAATTCGCGCCAACGGCACTCCGCTAACCGACATCTTTCCAGGGCACTTTCTCGAAGGTGGTTACCGCAAGAAGTACCTACGCGCTGTTTCTCGTTTGGGTGCACTTACCTCATAAGTTTTACAAACACGAAACAAGATTGCGTCACTGCCTGAAACGTTAGCTCGATTGACTAGAGATGTGCACCCATCGTTGCGTGCCTTCAAAATCTAGAACGCGAGGGAATCATGGATCAGGGAAACACAGCATTTGTTTTGTTCAGTGCGGCATTCGTTTTACTAATGACACCGGGCTTGGCCTTCTTCTACGGAGGGATGGTCAAGGCTAAGAGCGTGGTCAGCATGATGATGCTCAGCTTTGGTTCGCTCGGGTTGGTAGGCGTACTCTGGGTTGTCTACGGTTACGCAATCGCTTTTGCCAACGCTGGTAGCGACAACTTCGTCGGAATCGATGGTTGGTTCGGTATCGACTTGAGTTTCATCGGGTTAGGTGCGCAAGTCGCAGATTTAGCCGCTCCCTCAGGCGCCTATCCATCCATGGCCTTTGTGGCTTTCCAAGCTACCTTCGCCATTATCGCTGTAGCACTTATCAGCGGGGCAATCGCCGATCGCGCCAAGTTCGGCGCCTGGATGGTATTCGCCGGCATTTGGGCAACCATCGTTTACTTCCCGGTCGCTAACTGGGTCTTCAACTTCACACTTGTTGATGGAGTAGTAACCGATGGCGGCTGGATTGTGTACGAACTAGGAGCAATCGATTTTGCTGGAGGAACAGCCGTCCACATCAACGCGGGGGCGGCTGGTTTAGCCCTAGCAATAGTTCTTGGTAAGCGATTCGGCTTC
>JBFYOM010000027.1:0-13772 GCA_041303805.1 Micrococcales bacterium | reverse complement strand
CGACATTTCCAGCACGATTGCCGTTTTACCAGTTCTGGACTTTCAAGCCACGGGTGGCACGATAAAAGTTTCCCTGCGCTAGCGCTTGTATTCGTCTGGGATTAGATCGCGCGGTTCCCGACCAATCAGTTCAGCTGCAGCTTGAAAAACAAACTGTTCAATGTGAAAACGCTCGTCGAGGCGATCCGTTCTCTTGTGGTGGCTGAGTCTTTCAATCGGGATTCGATAAATGGTGATGCGAAAAGCCGCCTTGTTGACTCGGTACCTAGGAACCTCGGTTTGACGGTCAAGCGCCACCGGCGAATCGGCTACGCGGTAGTCAAGGTTTTGTAATTCCTCTGGCCAGGCCGCTTTCAAGAAATTCACCGTTTGAGTTACAACGGTCTCGAAAAAACTTAGCGAAGGGGTTCCCGAAAGGTGAGCGAGCATGGCACCGCGAATTGGCCGTCCGTGACGGTTTCGCGAGGATCGAAATGCTCCCATGGGGCTGAGTCTACTGGTGATGCGGCGCTAATCCCTGTGACTAAACTTGTTTTATGGAGAAGACTCAATTGGATTATCGCGTAGCCGATTTGAACCTCGCGACTGCCGGCCGACACCAAATACGTTTGGCTGAAAACGAAATGCCGGGTCTGATGAGTCTCCGCGATGAATACTCAGCCGCTCAGCCGCTCAAGGGCGCCAGAATTGCCGGTTCGTTGCACATGACCGTTCAAACAGCGGTCCTGATCGAGACACTTGTCGCGTTGGGAGCGCAGGTGCGCTGGGCTTCCTGCAACATTTTCTCAACCCAGGACGAAGCTGCTGCTGCCGTGGTGGTTGGAGCTGGAACAGTTTCAAATCCGCAAGGGGTTCCGGTCTTCGCTTGGAAGGGCGAGACGCTGGAAGAGTACTGGTGGTGTACGGAGAGAATCTTCGACTGGAACGCTGAAGCGTCAGTAGCTGGAGAAAACTTCATAGGCCCAAATATGATTCTTGACGACGGTGGGGATGCCACGCTACTGGTTCATAAGGGTCGTGAGTTCGAGTTGGCGGGTTCGGTTCCGGTAACGGCTCCCGACGACTCTCACGAGTTCGCCGTGATCTTGGAGCTTCTCCGGGACTCATTGAAGGTTTCTAAGGATCGGTTCACGACCATCGCCAACGAAATCATCGGTGTCACTGAAGAAACCACGACAGGCGTCCACAGACTCTATGAACTCTTCCAAGAGGGCAAACTCTTGTTCCCAGCAATCAATGTGAATGATTCTGTAACCAAGTCAAAATTTGACAACAAATACGGAATTCGCCATTCCCTCCCGGACGGAATCAACCGTGCGACCGATGTTCTAATCGGGGGCAAGACGGTTTTCGTTGCCGGTTACGGGGACGTTGGCAAGGGTTGCGCGGAGGCAATGGCGGGCCAAGGAGCCAGAGTTATTGTCAGTGAGGTAGACCCAATCTGTGCACTGCAGGCGGCGATGGACGGCTTCCAAGTGGCAACGTTGGAATCCGTCGTAGAGACTGCCGACATCTTTATCAGCGCAACTGGAAACCATGGAGTAATCCGAACCGAACACATTGAACGCATGAAACACCTTGCCATCATCGCTAACGTCGGCCACTTCGATAATGAGATCGACATGGATGGTTTGGCAAAGCTGTCTGGAACCGAGAAAATCGAAATCAAGCCTCAGGTTCACGAATGGCGAATGCCTTCCGGCAGATCCGTCCTGGTGCTATCCGAAGGTCGACTAATGAACCTTGGCAACGCTACCGGACACCCCAGTTTTGTAATGAGTAACTCTTTTGCCAATCAGGTTTTGGCTCAGTTGGAGTTATTCACGAAAGCAACCGACTACCCTCTCGGTGTTTACGTTCTTCCGAAGTCCCTTGACGAAAAAGTTGCACGTTTACATTTAGACGCACTTGGTGTCGAATTAACTAAATTGACTCCTAGTCAGGCACGCTACATCGGCGTGCCAGTCGAGGGTCCTTACAAGGTAGATCACTACCGTTACTAGAGGCAAACCTATGGCGCAAAAAGTTTTAGTCGTTGAAGACGAGTTACTGCTCAACCAGCAGCTAACCGACCTCTTGGAAAACGCTGGTTACGAGGCAGTGGGCGTGACCGACGGTTCGAACGCGTTTCCTGCGTTCAAGGACTTCGAGCCGGACCTGGTGCTTCTCGATCTCATGCTTCCTGGCAAGTCTGGAATCGAAGTCTGTCGAGAAATTAGATCCGTCAGTGGAGTACCAATCATCATGCTGACCGCTCGAACCGAAGACGAGCAGGTCGTAGAAGGTCTCGAAGCCGGAGCTGATGATTACATCTTTAAGCCGATGCCATCATTTAAAGTGCTTCAAGCGCGAATCGAAGCACGCCTTCGACCTTTGCGGGCGTCCGAAGTTACCGAACTGATTCTCGGCCCATTGGTTATTGATGTGACCGGCCATGAGGTTCGCCGCGATGGGGTTCGAATCTCACTCACGCCTTTGGAGTTCAATCTGTTGCAGACTCTAGCCGAGGCTCCAAAGCAGGTTTTCAAGCGAGAAGATCTTTTGAAGAAGGTTTGGGGTTATCACTACGACGCCGACACACGCTTGGTCAATGTTCACGTCCAGCGTCTGCGCTCCAAAATTGAGCTCGACCCAGACAACCCGAAGATTGTCGTTACGGAACGTGGCGTTGGCTACAAGGCCGGTCAGTTTTAAGCTTTCGTGTTTACCAAATTAGCGTCACGAGTGCTGGAGATCTTTCGCAGGTCTATCCAGCTGCGCTACGTCACGGCTACGGTTCTCCTCAGCGGCATCTCCTTGATTGCGGTTGGCGGATTTCTCTCTTTCTCGATTGGTAACGGGCTTTTTCAAACGCGCGTGGATCAGATTCTTCGCGAGTCTCAGCAGGCAACCAGCGATGTGCAGAAGACCTTCTCTGCATCTGGAAACACCGATTCCTTTTCCCTGCAGACCCTGGTGAACGAAGTCATTCCAAACCTTGAGCAAAAGACGGCCAACGGATCCAGAAAAGTTGCCTTGCTAAGAAGTGCCAACCAATCGACAGAACAATTCCTACAGTCTCCAATTTCTGGAGATCTTAGAGTTTCAGAAATTCCAACTGAACTTCGAGAACTAGTCGCGAAAACCGACAACCGGTTGGTTTACCGATCACTTCAACTCTCAGTCAATGGAACCCCGCAACCGGCGGTTGTGGTTGGTTCAAAGATCACCATCCCCGTGGCGGGTAACTACGAGCTCTACCTTGTTTATGACATTTCGGATGCCCAAGAGACATTGAACTTCATGCAATCCACATTGGCTCTGGGTGGAGTGGTGTTGATTCTGATGCTAGGTATCGTTGCCTATTTCGTCACCGGCCGAATTGTCGGTCCGGTTGCTCGAGCGGCATCGGTGGCCGAAGAGTTGGCCCTGGGGTCGCTGGACAAACGTTTGCCTGAAAAGGGTTCCGATGTAGTGGCAACTTTGGCAAGGTCATTCAACAAGATGGCCCAGAGTCTCGAGACTCAAATTGGAGAGCTCAGCAAACTTAGCAAAATGCAACAACGTTTCGTATCCGATGTCTCTCACGAACTTCGCACACCCCTAACCACAATAAAACTTGCCACCGAGATGCTTGAAGCGCGCGTCAACGAACTCGATCCCAAAGCCAAGCGATCTTTGGAAACTCTAATTTCTCAGGTTGGGCGGTTTGAGATTCTGCTGAGCGACCTTCTTGAAATTTCTCGCTATGACGCCGGCGCAGTGGTTGCTGAACTGGAACCAAACGACCTCAACGATATCGTTCAAATTGTTGCCGGGGGGCTAGAACCACTTGCAGACTCCCTCGACAGCGAGTTAGTTCTCAAGCTGCCGAATCGGCGAATTGACGCCGAATTCGACCGACGCCGAATCGAACGCGTTCTGCGCAATCTGATTTCGAATGCGCTGGAGCATGGTTCCGGCAAGCCGGTTGAAATAGAAGTTGCCCAGTCGAAAAACGCGGTTGCGGTAACGGTTCGAGACTTCGGGGTAGGTATGTCCAGGCAGCAGATGGATCGAGTATTCGACCGTTTTT
This sequence comes from Micrococcales bacterium, assembly GCA_041303805.1. GTDB lineage: Bacteria > Actinomycetota > Actinomycetes > Actinomycetales > Microbacteriaceae > Rhodoluna. The sequence goes on along the minus strand of JBFYOM010000027.1, from coordinate 9,718 downwards.
GGCGCGGGGACCCTGCCCGCAAGCGAACCACCGGGGGAACCGGCTTGGGGCTGTCCATTTCACTAGAGGACACCCATCTCCACAACGGTTGGCTTCAGGTAACTTCCAAGCCAAACAAGGGCACGCTTTTCCGATTGACGCTGCCAAAGCGAAGCGGTCAGGTGTTTACCGAGTCGCCACTTCCTCTTGGAGAAATCCTGAGTCAGAGGAAGAGCATATGATTCGGCGATTTGTGAAACTGGCCTTGGCGACCTTGCTTGCAGCAAATCTCGCGGCTTGCGCAACACTGCCAACCCTGAATTCCAACCAGCTCGGGCCTGAGGTCCAGCAGGGTGGAAGCAACGAAAATCTCTATTACTCACCAAGCGGTCCGCTCGAAAACGCCACTCAAGAGCAGATCATCAGCGGCTTCTTCTACGCCGGTAACGGACCCCAAGATGACTATTCGGTGGCGCGAGAATTCCTTACCCCAAACTTTGCTTCCAAGTGGAAGCCAGCGAACGAGACTCTAATTCAGAGCGGGAACACGAGGGTTGTTTCCAACACCGGCACCAGAGTTCAGATACAAATTCCTTATGACGCTCGTATAACCTCAGACGGGACCTACAAATCGACGCCCGGTTCGAGTCAAATAATTGACGTTCGACTTCTCCAAGTGTCTGGCCAGTGGCGAATTTCATCAGCGCCGAATCTGACCATACTGCTTAGACCCAATTTCAACTTACTGTTCGAACCAGTTTCTATTTATTTCTGGGACACCACGCTGAGTTATCTGGTTCCGGAGATCCGGTGGTTCCCCACTAAAGCTGCGCTCGCCACCCGAGTTACCAATGCTCTGTTAAAAGGACCAAGTCCCTGGCTGGCCCCTTCTGTGCAAAACATGATTCCCGAAGGAACCAAGTTGAACATTAACTCGGTCACGGTAACTCAGGGAGCGGCAACCGTGGATCTCTCCGCCAAGGCACTTGAAATCCCCGAATCTCGCAGACCGTTTTTGAAGTCGCAGTTGATTGCCACGCTAGGAGGCATCGATGGGATTTCCGATGTCATCATCTCCATCCAACGTACGAGGCAAGACATCGCCACCGGTGCATCCGGCATGCCTTCAACCCCATCAACTTTGCCGATCGTTCTAACCAAAGAAAGTTTGATTCGATTTGTCGGGTCGAGCGCCCTAGAGATTTCAGTTGCCAACGATCTCGTCTCAGATGTCCAAGCGAAAGGTTTCGCTCTTTCGAGTGATGAGTCCCTGCTCGCACTACTGGGACCCAAGGGCGTCTTCGCCTATAGCCTGGGCTTGATCGGGGTGAAGGGCAAACTCATCGACAGTCGAGTTGGTCTAATCAATCCAACCATTGATCCATTCGACAGAATCTGGACGACAACCTCTGCAAGAGGGTCTGAACTTTATATCTCAAGCGTTGGCGGCACGAAAACAAACCTTGCGGCACCAATGGGGGGTTTGGTTTCAATCAAGGCCATGGCTCTGAGTTCAGAGGGTAGCCGTTTGGCTATTTTGCACAGCGAGTTTTCTGGTAGCTTCGCGTCGATTGTTTCTGTTATTCGGGACGAAAACCAACAGGTAATCGGTTTCGGAGAACCTTTGGCTGTTGATGGCTTTGACTCGACGAGTCAGTCAATCAGTTGGTCGGATCGAGTCAGTCTGGTTGGTCTCAGAAGCGATAGTGATGGTTATCAATCAGTATTCACCGCTAGTGTAGGCGGAATCGTCACGGTTGGCAGAGGGACAATTCGGGGCATTCAGGTGGTTAGCTCTCCTGGAGGAAGTTATCACTACCTAAGTGATTCAGGTGAATTTTTTAGTGCTCAAAACTTTAGTTGGACAAGCACTCTTAAGAATGCCGTGAGCCTGCGTATGGCGGGCCAATAGTTTTCCACATTTTGGAAACTTGACCTCGAACCCAAGTTCAGTCGGTGAGATATTTCTTGAATGGTTTCGACGTTACAAGATCTCTTACTTCCAACACTGTGCCTACTTTGTTCAAAATTGTCGCAACGCATTTGCGCCCAATGTTCCCAAGAGTTTGCTCAAAGCCCACGCTTGGTTTACCGGTCAGGGTTGATTGGTTTCGCAACTATGCCCTACGACGAGCACTCGCGTCAGTTATTGCGAGCCTTTAAGGAGTTGGGCGAAAGTTCCCTAGGGACCCAAATTGCGGGCTGGATGTCTCCGCTATTGGGCCTCTTTGAAGAAAAACCAACCCGATTAGTGCCTGTGCCCAGCAACCGAGTTTCTTTACGGGAGCGCGGATTCAACCCTGCCGAAGTTATTGCTCGGGAGCTTCACCTTATGCAACCAGAGGTTCGATATCAGAGCCTGCTTAGCCGCACCAGGACGACGCAGGATCAGAGCAAATTGAAACCTAGAGAGCGTTCGCAAAACCAGTTGCGGTCGATGGTTGCCACCACAGGGACGGAAGACGTTGTGCTGATTGACGATGTTGTAACCACCGGAGCTACCTTGCTGGCAGCGTCGAAAGCACTTCAAAGTGCTGGGCATAGAGTGGTCGGCTTTTTGGCGTTTGCCGAAACCGAGGCAAATGGGTGTAACTTATCAACACAGGCAATGACGCCTGAAGATGGAGGAACATCATGGAATTAACAATTTCCGCTAAAAACCTAACCGTCTCAGATCGCTTTCGAGAATATGTTTCCGAGCGCGCGGAAAAAGTAGAGCACCTTTTACACCGAGTGACCGAGTTGGCTATCAAAGTAACTAGACACGACCACTCGAGAAATTCTGGCCCAGAAGACCAGGTTGAGTTAACCGTTTTCGCGACCGGTCAAATCATTCGTGCCGAGGCGCATGCCCAAGACAAATTCGCCGCCTTCGACCTAGCCTGGGGAAAGTTAGCCGAACGTCTTCGCAGGGCCAATGATCGTCGAAAGCCTCACCATGGACACCATGGTTCGCCTGGGGCGTCCGAGCTTTCCGCCACTGAATTCGCAAGCCTGGACATCACTCCAGCCGATTTAGGTCTTTTGAATCCAAAAGAGTCAGCAGCCGAACCGCTCGACCTCGGAGAGTCACCCGTTGTTATTCGCCGCAAGGAGTTTCACGCCGAAAAAATGTCTGCCGAGCAGGCAATCGACAACATGGAACTCCTCGGTCACGACTTTTATCTGTTTGTTGATGAGTCCAACGGGAAACCAAGCGTGGCTTATCGTCGCAAGGGCTGGAATTACGGGGTAATTGCTCTCACTTAGCACTCAGCGGCTTCCAAGGCTCCACGGGTAAGATTAAAGGAAGATTGTCCCGTAAGACTTGGAGTCATTTTGGCATCGTTGATCAGTAAGTTACTTCGCGCAGGCGAAGGTCGAATTTTGGGCAAGCTTCGCAACCACGTTGTAGCGGTAAACGCACTAGAAGAAGACTTCAAAGCCCTCAGTGATGAACAGCTACTTGGCGAGACCGCAGCCCTTCGTGAGCGTTTTGTTGCCGGCGAATCTCTAGACGATCTACTGCCTGAAGCTTTCGCAGCCGTCCGTGAAGCGGCTTCTCGAACCCTTGGGATGCGTCACTTTGACGTCCAAATCATGGGTGGAGCAGCACTGCACCTAGGGAACATTGCCGAAATGCGAACCGGTGAAGGAAAGACCCTAGTGGCAACCCTGCCGGCCTATCTAAACGCTATCGCCGGCCGCGGTGTTCACATTGTCACAGTGAACGACTTCTTGGCGAGCTACCAGAGTGAACTGATGGGACGAGTGTTCCGCGCCCTAGGCATGACCACCGGCTGCATTATTTCCGGCCAAGACTCCCAGGTTCGTCGCGAGCAGTATCAGGCCGACATTACCTACGGCACCAACAATGAATTTGGCTTCGATTACCTTCGCGACAATATGGCCAACAGCCAGGGTGAGCTGGTTCAGCGCGGCCACTTCTTCGCAATCATCGACGAGGTCGACTCGATCCTTATCGACGAGGCGAGAACACCTCTGATCATCTCGGGTCCGGCATCGGGCGACGTGAACCGCTGGTTCAAAGAGTTTGCCAAGATTGTTGAAAAACTCGAACCAATCATCGACTACGAGGTCGACGAAAAGAAGCGCACGGTGGGTATCCTCGAGCCAGGTATCGAAAAAGTTGAAGACTACCTGGGTATCGACAACCTTTACGAGTCTGAGAACACGCCACTGATTTCATTCCTAAACAACGCCATCCGCGCCAAGGCTTTGTTCAAAAAAGACAAAGACTATGTTGTGCTAAACGGTGAAGTTCTGATCGTCGACGAGCACACCGGTCGCATGCTTGCCGGACGCCGTTACAGTGAAGGCATGCACCAGGCAGTTGAAGCCAAAGAAGGTGTAGAGGTCAAGGCTGAAAACCAGACTCTGGCAACCATCACTCTGCAGAACTACTTCCGCAGCTACTCAAAGTTGGCAGGTATGACCGGTACCGCAGAGACCGAGGCAGCGGAATTCCAGAGCACCTACAAGCTTGGTGTGATCCCGATTCCAACCAACAAGCCGATGGTTCGTATGGACCAGCCAGACCTCATTTACAAAAACGAAGAGGTCAAGTTTGCTCAGGTGGTAGAAGACATCTTCGCCCGCCACCAAACCAAGCAGCCGGTCCTTATTGGAACCAACTCGGTGGAGAAGAGCGAATATCTTTCGAAGCTTCTAGCCAAGCGCGGGGTTCGCCACGAAGTTCTAAACGCTAAGAACCACGCTCGAGAAGCTCACATTGTTGCCCAAGCAGGGCGTCTGGGAGCGGTAACCGTTGCCACCAACATGGCCGGTCGAGGCACCGACATTATGCTCGGGGGTAACGCTGAATTCCTCACGGTTGAGGCCCTTGCCTCAAAGGGTATGGACCCGGATGCCGCTCCGCAGGAATACCAAAAGGCCTGGGACAAAACTTTTGAGGAAATCAAGTCAAAGGTTGCCAAGGAAGCCGAAGAGGTTATCGCGACCGGCGGTCTTTACGTCCTAGGCACCGAGCGCCACGAATCGCGTCGCATCGACAACCAGTTGCGTGGTCGTGCTGGGCGTCAGGGCGACCCTGGTGAATCACGCTTCTACCTTTCACTCACCGACGATCTAATGAGGGCTTTCAACTCGGGGGCCGCAGCAGCCATGATGAACCGCACCGACATGCCCGATGAAACGGCGATTGAGTCGAAATTGGTTTCAAGAGCAATTGCCAGCGCTCAGTCTCAACTGGAAGCTCGCAACGCCGAGATTCGCAAGAACGTTTTGAAGTACGACGACGTTATGTCGCGTCAGCGTGATGCAATCTACAACGACCGTCGACAGATTCTCGAGGGCGACGACATCACCGACCGAATTGACAAATTCCTGGCAGACGTCATTGAAACCGTCGTGGGCCAGCACGCTTCAGATTCTGCCAGCGACTGGAACTTGGAAGACCTTTGGAAAGACCTAAACGCCATCTACCCAGTTGGTTTGGAAATCTCCGAGGTTCTAGCCGAGGCCGGCACCAGAGCCCGCCTTACCAAAAAATTCCTGGTGGCCGAATTCGTGAGCGATGCTCGTTTGGCCTATGCAAAGCGCACCGAGGATATCGGCGAAACCAACATGCGAGAACTAGAACGACGTGTGGTGCTTTCGGTGGTCGACCGTAAGTGGCGTGAACACCTTTACGAGATGGACTACCTCAAAGAGGGCATTGGTCTGCGTGCCATGGCGCAGCGTGATCCTTTGGTGGAGTACCAGCGCGAGGGTTACGGCATGTTCCAGCAGATGACTGGAGGCATTCGCGAGGAAACGATTACATATCTGTTCAACCTAGAGGTGAAAGTCGCCCAGCCGGCACCGCCAATCAAGTTGATGTACTCGGCTCCTAGCGAAGAGGGAACTCCAGAAGTTACCGAGTCGGACTCTCCGAAGCAGAAGCCGGCCAATCCTGGTAAGCAGACACCTAACTCAGGCAAGGGACACAACCCCGGCTCGAGCTTCTTCAAAAGCTAAAGAATAGTTATTGCCGTTGCCAACCAACGGCCTACCCGCTGTTCCAGCCGAATCGTCATTGCCCTTGTGCGGTTTCGAATCCGTAACAGAACAATCGAATTGATTTGATCTGGCCGGGTTGACTCCTGATGAATGTCGGTAACGCTCACCTTCGGAAACTTTGCTGCGAGCAACCCTCGCTCTCTTCTCAAGAACGCTTGCTCGATTGCCCGCTTTCGCAGAGTTTGGTAAACATCCTCATTAATCAAGCCGCCTAGTTGAGTAACACTTCTTGCACCTTCAATGACTTCAATCACTGCAGGAGCTATAAACTCCAACTCTCTGCTCGCATCAGGTTTTGTCGCTACTTTTTCCCCCACGCTCAAACCATTTATTTTCATCCCCAGATTTCCTTTCTTTGGTCAAACGCTAGGACTGAATAGACCGCTCGTCCATAAGGTCGAACCCAGCCTGTGGAAAACTTTTTTCTGAATCATCGAAATTTCAAATAATCGTTTTATGAACCTTGACGACCTATTTGAAGATCTAGAAACCCAGTTCGAGACCGCGCTAAATCAGCGAGAACAGCGGCAGAATTTGGGGCTAGATCGTCTCTCCGCCTCAATTGCTGGCAATCGGCTCACACTCGACCGCCCAATCCTTGGCAGCAACTTTGTGGCTGGTTTGGTTAGTGGGAAAGCGATATGGCGCTTTCAACCCCATCGAACGCTTGGGTTAGCCAAGATAACCTTCAACGAGAAGCCAGAGCCGGCCACCGAGTCCCAGGACGACATTTCCCTACTTGCCGACAGCCTCGGCAAAAGATATGTTCGTTATGCTCTGGCCGGAGACGGGCAACAGGTCCGAAAGGGGAGAGTTCTGGAAATTCTCAACGGACTGATCCTCTTTGAGTCCAATGCCGAAATCTTGGCGGTTGCGGTCGGTCGACTGGCTTGGCTAGAAGTTCACGCGGCGGATAACTGATGGAACTGAAGCTTCGTAGAATCTCGATGAAATTGCTCTGGCCTCTGCTCACTGGGCTATCCCTAAGCGTCGCAGCGGCAGTGATTGCGGTCACGCTGACCACTGCTCCAAAAGTTGTTCCAGTGCTGATTGCGGCGGAATCAATCGCGCCGGGAGAGCTCGTGACTAGCGATCGGCTCGTTCTGAAGAATCTACCGCTAGGTTCTCTAGAAGAGTTGTATTTTCAGAAGTTCACCGAAAACCTAACCGCAAACCGAGCCTTTGAAGCGGGAGAGCCGATCACCAAATCGGGATTGACTGACCAGTCCGATGCCAAAACTCCGGTGCGAATTAACGGCCTTTCACAGCTGACAAAATCGATCACGGTCGGAGACGTCGTGGATGTCTGGGTGAGCACTTCAAGCCAGACCTCACCGGCACCGCCACAACCAGTAGTGTTCGGAGCAATTGTGGTTGCAATCGAGCAATCAAGCACACTTTCACAACCCACCACAAGCGTTGAACTGCGAATACCGGTTGAGTATCTGGAAAGTTTCCTTGCTGCTTTAGAGCCGCCTAATCGAATTTCGCTCATCTTGAATGAAACTCTTCGAGACCTACCTTGACCATGACCCTAGTGCGCTCCAGACGCCCAGGAACGATTTCGAAATCACAACAGTCGCTATCTACCGTAATTGGCATTCACGGGCCGGCCGGTTCCACCGGAAAATCCTCGCTTGCCTTTAATCTCGCATACGAATTCGCGGAGCTTGGGAAAAGAGTCTGCCTACTGGATTTTGATGTGCACTCACCCTCGCTGGCAAATCACCTTGGGCTTTCCGAACCACCAATAGGGTTGTCCGGTTGCGCCCGCCTGATTCGCCAGGGCCGATTCAATACCGAGCAATTCGAGCGTCTCAGCATTCTGGTGCGCCATCGCAGAGCCAGTTTTCGAGTACTCACCGGCATTCCAACTAGTCGAAGGTGGAATGAGGTCTCGGAAGACACGGCTCGCCAGTTGGTGGCGTTTACCAGGGCTGAGTTTGAAATAACAGTGTTGGACTTATCCAGCACGCTGGAAGCCGACCTTTTCTCAGCAACCAGTTCCAGTCCCAGAAACGGAGTAACCATCACTTCCATTAGGGAGAGTGATGTCGTTGTTTCCGTAGTCTTGGAAACTCCGTTATCGCTCAGTAGGTATTTGGCCCAGCATCTGGAATTACAAGAAATCAATCCAAGACGTGAGCTAGTCATAAATCGCTCAAATAACCAGGCAGCCTTCTCTTCGGCAATACGAGACTTGACCAAGCAAGAGATTTTCTCGAGGATTCCAGATGACCAACCTGCCTTTCAGTTGTCTGAAAGCTCCAATTTGCCGCTCGCCTTGGCCAGGAGAAAGTCGTCAGCGCGAACTTCGATAGCTCTGCTCGCCAATAAACTTTTAGAGTGTCAATCCTTAGGCAGTTAATTTCGGAGCGAGGTCAATTACCTCCGGCCGATAGTCAGTGGCTGAATCTCTTGATTGGCGATTGGCAGATGGTAGCCGACCTAGTCAACTGTGACCTCATCCTCTGGGTTCGCGATCCCCAAACCAACGAGTTCTTTGCGGTATCACACGCTCGCCCCTCCAGCGCTGGAACCATCTTTTACCGCGACATTCTGGGGGAAGCTCCAGCCAAGTTATGGCAGGGCCAGGTGGCTAAGGCTTACGAAACCGGTTACCACCAAGACCTCCCTGTTCCAGATATCTACGACGGAATCTCGATGCGAGTTCGTGCCGTTCCAGTGGTTCGCAGGCTAAAGGAAAATAAAAACGAATTCACCTCACCGATAGCCGTTCTCACGGTTCATACCAACCTCAGCGAGGTTCGAGAACCCACCAAGCAGCGTGTAAGTTTCCGCAAGGTTGGTAACGAGCTTTTGGACATGGTTGAAGAGGGTAGTTACCCTGACTTTCAGAACACCACCGGTTCGAAACGAGGTGCCCCAAGAGCCAACGACGGACTCATAATTTTGGACGACACCGACACCGTTACATTCGCCAGCCCTAATGCCTTGAGTGCCTTCAACCGCTTTGGCATACCCGGTGAGTTGGTTGGCTTGAATCTCCAAGAGGCAATCGAGAAAGCCACGGGCAAAAGGCTCCGATCCGATGAAGACCTGACCTCGGTGGTGAATGGCCGTTCTCCTTGGCGGGCAGACGCCGAAACTTCAGTCATGACTCTTAGTCTTCGTGCCGTTCCGCTGAAGCACAAACACGAGCGAACCGGCGCGATTATTCTCTGCCGAGACATCTCTGAGTTACGCAGGCAAGAACGTGAACTAATCTCCAAGGACGCCACCATTCGGGAAATTCACCACCGGGTGAAAAACAACCTGCAAACCGTTTCCAGCCTGCTTCGAATTCAGGCGAGAAGAACCGAGAGTGAAGATGCCAAGGACGCACTGGAGCAAGCTATGCGTCGCGTGGATGCGATCGCCTTGGTGCACGACACTCTTTCCGCAGGATTGAGCCAAGAAGTTAATTTCGACGAAGTCTTCGAGCGCGTGCTGAAACTAACCAGTGAGGTGGCTGCTTCCGCGGGCACCACGGTTAAGACTTTGATTGATGGCAAGTTCGGTCAACTGCCGAGCGAAAAAGCAACGAGCCTGGCAGTAGCTATTACCGAATTGGTCACCAATGCGGTCGAACACGGTCTTGCCGAACGTTCAGGTGTCGTGCATGTGAACGCCGAGCGAAAAGGTCAAAAACTGACTGTGACAATTTCAGACAACGGCAAAGGCCTCCCGGAAGGGAAACTTCAGGAAGGCCTGGGCA
>JBFYOM010000026.1:0-13788 GCA_041303805.1 Micrococcales bacterium | reverse complement strand
CACGATCATCAGTCGGCTACTCCACGGTCACAGACTTGGCAAGGTTTCGTGGCTGGTCAACATCCAGCCCCTTCGCCTCGGCAAGCGCCATGGCGAACGCCTGCAATGGGATTACGGTCAGGATGGGTGCAAAAAGCTGTTCGGTCTGTGGAACGAAAATCACGTGCTCAGACCACTGGGCAACTTCGCCATCGCCCTCTTCGGCGATCGCAATAACTTTTGCTCCGCGAGCGCGGATCTCCTGGATGTTTGAAATCACCTTCGGGTGAAGGCTGTCTTCGTCGCGCAAGCTAGGAACTATGACGATGACCGGCTGGCCCTGTTCGATCAGTGCAATCGGACCGTGCTTCAATTCGCCGGCGGCAAAACCTTCCGCATGAATGTAGGCAAGCTCCTTTAGTTTCAGGGCACCTTCCATGGCAACCGGGAAACCAACGTTTCGACCCAGGAACAGAACTGATTTGGCATCGGCCAGTTCCGCGCCGAGCTCTTTAGCCTGAACCAATTCCTTCACGACGGTGCTAACTAGGGCAGGTAGCTTGAGCAGTTCGCGTCCAAGTTTTTGTAATTCGACGGTTGGGGTGGCACCACGAACCTCGGCAAGGTAAAGCCCTAGCAGGAATCCGGCGGTAATCTGTGCAACCAAAGCCTTGGTCGAAGCCACGGCAACCTCAGGTCCGGCGTGAGTGTAAATCGTGGCATCCGATTCGCGAGCCAGAGTTGCGCCCTGAGTGTTGCAAATCGCGAGCACCTTGGCTCCGAGGTCTCGTGCGTAGCGAGTGGCCATGAGGGTGTCCATGGTTTCGCCAGACTGCGAGATGGCAACAATCAACGTGTTCTTGGTAACAATCGGGTCGCGGTAGCGGAACTCGTGGCTGAGCTCAACCTGAACCGGAATGCGCGACCACTTCTCAAGTGCGTACTTGGCAATATCGCCAGCGTAGGAAGCGGTGCCACAGGCGACGATGATGATGCGGTCGATGTTTTTGATATCGTCGGCAGATAGGCCAGCCAGTTCAGGAATTGAAACGTGCCCTTCAGAATCGACTCGACCCATCAGGGTGTCAGCTACCGCCTGCGGTTGATCAGCGATTTCCTTAGCCATGAACGAAGGCCAACCGCCCTTACTCGCAGCAGTTGCATCCCAGTCCACTGTGAACTCTTCGGTTTGAACCGCTGCTCCCGCAAAAGTCGAAACCGAAACCGAATCAGCCTTCAAAACGACGATTTCGTCCTGGCCCACTGCAATGGCACGTTTGGTGTGCTCCACGAAAGCGGCAACGTCGGAACCTAGATAGTTCTCGCCTTCGCCAAGCCCAATCACCAGCGGTGCGTTTCGCCTAGCGGCCAAAACCATGTCCGGGTGTTCTTCGTGAATTACCAGAATCGTAAAGGCGCCGTGCAACCGGTTGACGACCGAACGAAATGACTTTTCTAAATCCTGAGACTTATCGTATTCACGAGCAATCAGGTGGGCGGCCACTTCGCTATCGGTGTCTGAGGCGAACTTTGTTCCAGAAGCAACTAGTTCGGCCTTGAGCTCAGAAAAGTTTTCAATGATGCCATTGTGAATTAGTGAAAGTTTGTGGCGAGATCCGCCTAGGTGCGGGTGAGCATTGCCGTCGGTCGGGGCTCCGTGAGTTGCCCAACGGGTGTGGCCGATACCAATCTTCCCCGACTGCATTGGATGAGCTTCAATCTCTTCAACTAGGTTCAGAAGTTTGCCAGCTTTTTTGCGAGTCTCCAGGCCTGCTGAGGTAATCATTGAGATGCCGGCGGAATCGTAACCGCGGTACTCCAAGCGTCGCAGCCCGCCCAGTAAGACTTCTACCGTCGATTTGGGGCCTACGTAACCGACAATTCCACACATAACAACCAATTTACGCCACAATTGAATACTGATGGCTGAAGACAGAGGACCACAAGGCAAGGGTGACGTTTCCCCCTTCGTCGTAATCGCTAGGTCGGATTGGGCCGAACTAGGTCGAAGCACCGAACAGCCGCTCACCGCCGAAGAAATCAAGCAAATTCAGGGCTTGGGCGACGTCCTAGATCTTCAAGAAGTGGCGGACGTTTACCTTCCGCTCAGCCGCCTACTGAATCTGTATGTGGCCGAAACGCAAAAACTCCACGCAGTAACCAGCCAGTTTCTAGGGCAGCGAGCGAAGCGGGTTCCGTTCATCATCGGCATCGCCGGTTCGGTTGCGGTTGGTAAGTCCACAGTTGCCAGGCTTTTGGCGGAATTACTTCGCCGCTGGGAGGGTACCCCCAAGGTTTCGCTAATCACCACCGATGGCTTTCTTTACCCGAATGCCGAACTCGAACGCCGAGGTCTGATGGCTCGCAAGGGCTTTCCTGAGAGCTATGACCGTAAGGCCCTTCTGAAGTTTGTGAGCGACATCAAGTCTGGCAAAGACCACGTAGAAGCTCCGGTTTACTCGCACCTCGCCTACGACCGGCTACCCGATGAGTCGGTTGTGATCGAAGAACCAGACGTCGTAATCATTGAAGGCTTGAACGTTCTACAAAACCCTGAGAAGGACCAGCCGCTAGCACTAAGCGACTTCTTTGATTTCAAGATTTACGTTGACGCCGAGGTTGAAGACATCAAGCAATGGTATTTGGAGCGATTCAAGAAACTTCGCGACGGCGCATTCACCAACCCGAAGAGTTACTTCCACCGCTATGCGGAAATGGAATTCGAAGACGCGTTGGCAACGGCCGAGGGTTTCTGGGAGAACATCAACCTGCCGAACCTGATTCTCAACATTGCACCAACGCTGTCCCGGGCAACTCTGGTGCTCCAAAAGGGTGCGAGCCACGCCGTGAATCAAGTTCTTTTGCGCAAGTCCTAAAGCCAGAACTTAGATCCGGCAGCGAGAACGCTTCGAGGCCAGTTGGGCTTGCTGGTTTCCTAATTCCTTTTGGCTGCGCGACAACTTTGAAAGAGCGTTATTGGCAACGGTGTTGGCATAGCTGGCATTTCTTACGGCCGAAGTGTGTTGACTCTCAATTGAGGCCAAAGTTCGCTTCTCTTCCTTAATGCGATCGGCGTACTGTTTTGCCTTGGTTGGGTTCTTCGAAGCCCCCACAAGCAAGGAAGAAAGCCTGTTTTTCGAAGCTGTGCGCTTGGCGGCGAGGTCGTTGACCTTTGCATTGGCAGTGTTTAGCCTTTGCTGAGCTTTGCTGTAATTCTGCTGGTCGGTGTTAACAGTTCTCTGGCGAGAATCGACAGTACGCTGCTGAGATTGAATTGAAGAAACTTCGGAATTGGTGCAAGGACGAGTGGACGCTAATGCAGGTGCTGGCACTAACAGCGAAGCTGCGGCCAGTAGTACGATAAGTTTTGATTTCATGTTTCCCCCCGATTATATTTTTTAGTTTACAGCAAGTTGCTTCTCTACGACTCTGGCGATTCGTTCGGCCCAGCCCTGAGCCTGACCCATTTCCGCAGCTTCAACCATGACGCGAATGACGGGTTCGGTTCCGCTAGCGCGCAGGAGCACGCGGCCACTCTCGCCGAGCTCGACTTCAGCCTCTTTCACCGCAGCCTGGACGACTTCGTCGTCGACGCGGGTTCGGTCCACGCCCTTCACGTTTATAAGCACCTGTGGGTAGATTGTGATCTGGCTTGCTAGTTCATGAAGGCTCTTACCCGACTTGGTAACTTCGGCGAGAACTCGCATGCCGGTCAGCACACCGTCGCCGGTGGTGGCAAATTGACTGAGAATCACGTGACCGCTCTGCTCGCCGCCTAGTGTGTAACCATTTTCACGGATCTCTTCGAGAACGTAACGGTCGCCAACTGCAGTTTCCAGCATGGTGATCCCGGCGTTCTTCATGGCTACGCGTAAGCCTAAGTTGCTCATCACCGTGGCAACCAAGGTATTGCGGGCAAGTTCGCCGCGAGCCTTCATGCTGAGGGCGAGGATGGCCATGATTTGGTCGCCATCGATAATCGCACCGGTGTGGTCAACCATCAGGCACCGGTCTGCGTCGCCGTCGTGGGCAACGCCGGCATCCGCCTTGTGTTCGAGCACGGCTGCTCTCAAGGCGCTGAGGTGGGTGGACCCGCAACCCTCGTTAATGTTGTTGCCGTCTGGGTCGGCACCAATCACGATGACCTTGGCACCGGCGTCGCGGAAAGCATCTGGGGAAACGCTGCTGGCCGCACCATTCGCGCAGTCAACTACAACGGTCAAGCCATCGAGCTTGTTGGGAAGAGATTTGAGCAGGTGCACCAGGTAGCGGTCTTCGGCATCCGCAAAACGAGTTACATTTCCAACTGTTGCGCCAATCGGGAGCAGCGGTTCGAGTTCCATGGCCGCCTCGATGGCGTCCTCAATGCGGTCATCCAACTTGTGGCCGCCGGCGGCAAAGATTTTTATGCCATTGTCTGGGGCTGGGTTATGGCTGGCCGAGATCATCACACCAAAGTCGGCATCGATGTCGGCGGTTAGAAAGGCGGCTGCGGGAGTTGGAACCACACCAGCGTCATAAACGTCTACGCCGGAAGAAGCTAAGCCAGCGGAAACAGCGGACGCCAGAAACTTACCTGAGATTCTTGGGTCACGGGCAATCACCGCTCGTGGGCGACGACCAACATTGCGGGCATCCTCACCAAGGACGCGCGCGGCAGCCTGAGCGATTTTGAGTGCGAGTTCGGCAGTGATGATTCCATTCGCGAGACCGCGAACGCCATCGGTTCCGAATAAGCGAGCCATAAGGTTAGGCTACCCTGTGCCGAGAAGGCTAGGTAGTCATTAACGCTTCGAGAACTGCGAAGCCTTACGGGCCTTCTTTAGACCGGCCTTCTTGCGCTCGATGACACGTGGGTCGCGCTTTAGGAAGCCAGCCTTCTTTAGGCTTGGGCGGTTGTTGTCGCGGTCGATCTCGTTCAGTGCACGAGCAATACCTAGACGAAGTGCGCCAGCCTGACCTGCGGTTCCACCCCCGGTGATACGAGCCACTACATCGTATGAACCAGAAAGCTCAAGGATGGTGAACGGGTCGGTGATTAGCTGCTGGTGAAGCTTGTTTGGGAAGTAGTCGGCAAGTTCGCGACCGTTCACCTTGATGGCTCCGGTGCCTGGAACTAGACGAACGCGAGCAATTGCCTGCTTGCGACGACCTAGGCCTGCGCCTGGAACGGTTAGTGGGCCACGAGCCTTGGCAGCTGGAGCAGCCTTGGTTGCAGCAGGGGTCTCAGACGAGTAAGCAGTTACTTCTTCAGTCTCTGCTACTTCTAGTGCTTCGTTGTTAGTCATTCGCTAATCCTTGTTTACTGTGCGACCTGGTCGATTACGTACTGCTTTGGCTGCTGTGCAGCGTGTGGGTGCTCAGCACCGCGGTAAACCTTTAGCTTCGAAAGCTGGTTGCGGCCAAGGGTGTTCTTTGGAACCATGCCAGCGATCGCCTTTTCAATTGCGCGCTCTGGGTTCTTCTCAAGAAGCTCGGCGTAAGTGGTTGCGGTTAGACCACCTGGGTAACCAGAGTGGCGGTAAGCCTTCTTCTGGAGCAGCTTGGCGCCGGTTAGAGCTACCTTGTCTGCGTTGATGATGATCACGAAGTCGCCGTTGTCCATGTGGGCAGCGAAGGTTGGCTTGTGCTTGCCACGAAGCAGCTTGGCTGCGGTGGTTGCTAGACGGCCAAGAACCACGTCGGTGGCGTCAATGATTAGCCAGTCGTTCTTTAGCTCGTGAGCCTTTGGTGAGTAAGTACGCACTTTGAATTGCCTTCTTGTTTTTGGAAAAAAATTGGGCTGGTAGATAACCAGCAACAAAGAGCAAGTTTAGCCTGTTTTCACGCTTCAGGTCAAACTCTAATTATCGTCAAGCGTTCGCATTCTTTGGGTCAGCTCGGCTTGGCTAGCAAGCTTCGATTTTGCGGGGTAGGCAATCTTGATCAGGGTCAACCCTTGCGGCGCCTGAACCTTGTAGGCGTGCTCGTTTCGCTTTCCCTTTAGGGCACGGCGGATTGCCGAAATGGTGGTTCGCCCGGACCCTGCCGACATCAAAGCTCCGACGATGGACCTGACCATGTTGTGGCAGAAGGCATCGGCTTCGATTTCAATGTCCACGACGCCATTCGCCCGTCGCTTCACCGAAATCTCGCGCAACTCGCGAATCGTCGTGGTTCCTTCGCGTTCTTTGCAGAACGCCCGGAAGTCGCGCAGGCCCATGAACTCCTGGGCGCCCGCAACCATTGGCTCGGTCTCTAGGTGCCAGAGTATTTCCAACATGTAGCGAGAAGTCATTGGGTTCGGAGTAACACTGCGGTCCGCGATGCTGTAACGGTAGCGCCGGCTTAGCGCTGAGTAACGTGCGTGAAAGCCTGGGTCCGCTTCTTCGAAAGAAGTTACTCGAACATCCGGGTCGATGATTTTGTTCAGTCGCTCGGCAACCCCGTGACCACGACGAATGCGCTTCAGCTGTTCCGGAGTTAAATCCAGGTGCGCGACTTGGGCTTGAGCGTGCACACCGGCATCGGTTCGGCCGGCAACGCGCATGCGAAAGTCTTCGTCGTCTTCGCCAAAGATTTTCACCAAGCCACTGAGAAGTTCGCCGGCAACAGTGCGATGGGCCGACTGCTTAGTGAAACCATAGAAGTCTGTGCCATCGTAGGCGAGGTCGATCCTATAGCGAAAGCGCCCGTCAACCGGTGGGTTGGCGGGCGCTTTCATAATGATCTGCTTTTGCTATGCCTATTCGGCCGAAGAAGCGTCGGCTTCAGCTGCTGGAGCTTCTTCAGCTGCAACTTCTTCAGCCGGTGCCTCTACTTCAGCAACAACTGCTGGCGATTCGTTTTCTTCAACAGCAATCTCGGCTGCGTCTTCCGAAGCAACTTCGTCGGCTACAACTGCTGCAGCAGCAACTGCGGCGGCCTTTACAGCGTTCTCAATCTTTGGCTTCTTGTTAACTGCCTTAGGGTTCACTGGCTCAAGAACAAGCTCGATTACCGCCATTGGAGCGTTGTCGCCCTTGCGGAAACCTAGCTTGGTGATGCGAGTGTAACCACCTGGGCGGTCTGCAACCAGAGGTGCAACTTCAGCGAAAAGCTTGTGCACTGCGGTCTTGTCCATTAGCTGGGCAATGACACGACGACGAGCTGCTAGGTCGCCACGCTTTGCGAAGCTAACTAGACGCTCAGCCAACGGACGAAGACGCTTGGCCTTGGTCTCGGTGGTTTCGATGCGACCGTGTAGGAACAGCGAGGTTGCCATGTTACGAAGCATGAGGCGCTCGTGAGCTGGTCCTCCACCTAGTCTTGGGCCTTTTGTTGGGGCTGCCATTTGTTTCTCCTATTAGATTTCTAGGCGGGCCGGCTTACGCCCGGCCTTCCTCGTCAATGTCGGTGAATGCTGCATCGTTGCTGCCAGCGCTGAAGTAGGTGCCCTCAAAGCCTGGAAGTGAGTCACGGAAACGCAGACCCATTGAGTACAGCTTGTCGCGAACCTCGTCAACCGACTTCGATCCGAAGTTGCGGATGTTCATCAGCTGGTCTTCGGTTAGGTTGGTTAGTTCGCTAACGGTGTTGATTCCTTCGCGCTTCAAGCAGTTGTAGCTACGAACGGTCAGCTCTAATTCTTCGATTGGAGTCGAAAGCTCTGGAGAAAGAGCGAAGTCAGCAACTGCCGAACCCATCTCGATACCCTCTGCCTCGGCGTCTAGGCTTGCGGCCAAACCGAATAGTTCAACAAGAGTCTTACCTGCAGAAGCGAAAGCTTCCTTTGGTTCCATTGAAGACTTGGTCTCAACGTCTACAACTAGCTTGTCGAAGTTGGTGAACTCGCCGGCACGAGTTGCCTCAACGCGGTAAGAAACCTTTAGAACTGGCGAGTAGATCGAGTCAACCGGGATAAGACCGGTGTCGTCTCCCATGTGACGGTTCTGGCTTGCCTGAACGTAGCCACGGCCACGCTCGATGATTAGCTCAACCTCGAACTTAGCCTTAGCCGAAATGTTGGCAATAACTAGTTCTGGGTTGTGAATCTCAACGCCTGCAGGAACATCGATGTCCTTGGCGGTAACGACACCGGCTGCGCTCTTCTTTAGGTGAGCAACAACTGGCTCGTCGTTGGTTGACGAAACTACAAGGTCCTTGATGTTTAGAAGGATTTCGGTGACGTCTTCCTTCACACCCTCAAGAACGCTGAATTCGTGTAGAGCACCGGCGATGCGCACGTGCGTTACAGCTGCACCTGGGATCGACGATAGAAGGGTACGACGGATTGAGTTACCTAGGGTGTAACCGAATCCTGGCTCTAGTGGCTCGAGGGTAAATACCGAGCGGTTAGGTGCCTGGACGTTTTCCTTTAGTTCTGGACGCTGGCTAAATAGCACTACTTGTTTCCTTTCATCTAGACATCCACTATTTGATGTCTATTTGCTTCCCTGATCAGTGGCCACTGACCAGGCTTTGGAGTTTTTAAAGCTGGGTTTGAGGCGTTGAACGCGTTAGACGCGGCGACGCTTCGGTGGGCGGCAACCGTTGTGAGCCTGAGGGGTTACGTCCGAGATCGAACCAACCTCTAGGCCTGCTGCCTGAAGTGAACGGATTGCGGTTTCGCGACCAGAGCCTGGGCCCTTCACGAAAACGTCTACCTTCTTTAGACCGTGCTCCTGAGCCTTGCGAGCTGCAGCCTCAGCTGCCATCTGCGCGGCGTAAGGGGTCGACTTACGTGAACCCTTGAAGCCAACGTCACCTGAAGATGACCACGAGATAACCGCACCGGTTGGGTCGGTAATCGAGATGATGGTGTTGTTGAAGGTCGACTTGATGTGAGCCTGACCAACAGTGATGTTCTTGTTGACCTTTTTGCGTGGCTTGCGCGCTGCGCCGGCCTTTGCTTTTGGTGCTGCTGCCATGATTTCTCCTGAATTCCTATGGACGTCGTTAGTGCCTGGTGGCTACTAGCGAGTCGCCTTCTTCTTGCCGGCTACGGTGCGCTTTGGACCCTTGCGAGTACGAGCGTTGGTCTTGG
The DNA here is from genome assembly GCA_041303805.1 of Micrococcales bacterium. Lineage (GTDB taxonomy): Bacteria > Actinomycetota > Actinomycetes > Actinomycetales > Microbacteriaceae > Rhodoluna. Next base: position 4,805 of record JBFYOM010000026.1, on the reverse strand, counting down.
TACGCTGACCGTGCACAGGTAGTCCCTTGCGGTGACGAATACCCTGGTACGAGCCAATTTCAACCTTGCGACGGATGTCGGCTGCTACGTCACGGCGTAGGTCACCCTCAACCTTGAAGGTTCCTTCGATGAAGTCACGGATGGCAACAAGCTGGTCGTCGGTTAGATCCTTGACGCGAATGTTCTTGTCTACCTTGGTCTCTTCAAGAATCTTGACAGAGCGGGTACGGCCGATGCCGTAGATGTAGGTTAGTGCGATTTCGACGCGTTTCGCGTCTGGAATATCTGCTCCGGCAACACGTGCCATGTGGAACTCCTTGTTTTCGGAAGGTCTTCAGCATTGCACCCAAAGTTTCCTTTGGCTCCGGCCTTCTTCCGGAGGTTACCGATCACTCGGTTGCTTTGCCTTGTTTTTATTTAGTTGTACTGCTTAGAAGCTTTGGTTAGCCCTGGCGCTGCTTGTGACGTGGGTTCTCGCAGATGACCATGACTCGACCGTGGCGGCGAATGACCTTGCACTTGTCGCAAATCTTCTTGACGCTAGGGTTTACCTTCATGTCTCTAACTTCTTCTAAGGGCTATTGCTAGCCGATTTATTTGTATCGGTAAGTAATTCGGCCACGTGACAGGTCGTAGGTGCTCACTTCTACAAGCACGCGGTCTCCGAGGAGAATGCGGATGTAGTGCTGACGCATCTTGCCTGAAATAGTTGCCAGAACCTTATGACCATTCGCTAACTCAACACGAAACATCGCGTTAGGTAGCGCCTCAATTATTGTGCCCTCTAACTCGATGACACCGTCTTTGCTGGCCATACACTCACTTCTACTTAGCTTTTATTGGGAACCAAGCACGCAAAAAACCGAACCTTAAATAAGGGAATTGCGTGTATGAAACACCGAAGTTCAATCTTAGGCGACCTCAACCTCAAATACAAATTATTCCTAGTTGAGTAACTTTGCTTTGGCTGCCGCAAACTCGCTATCGCTTAAAACACCTGCCATAAATAGATCGTCTAAAGCCTTTAAGTCTTCGACAATGTTTACGGTGGCACGGCCTACATTTGCCACTTCAACAGAATCTGGTTCCAACATTTCAGCCTTTGGGCTTCTAGTTCGAACATATTCGTCCCAAGTAATAGTCTCTACTGTAACCGGGCTCTCGAAGACCCCACCATGAACTTGAGCAAAAAAGGACTCAGTAAATTTTTTAGCAACTGCTAGGGACACAAAAGGCAACTCGCCGAAACCTTGAAAGTCGTATAGTTCCAGCCGAATTGGGAGAGGTTTTTTTAAGGTGGGATCTGTGATCCTTACTAGTTTCACTTCCGAAAGATTTTTTATAGGAAAATAGGGGTTATCTCTCCGCGAAGTTCCGAGAAAAACGTCCTTCTTTGTCAATCCAAAGAACATCACTTTTCGGACATCCCCACCTAGCCATAAATCTGTCGAACTATATTCTCGTTCCGTCGCAGCCACGAATTCATCATCCGTTGTGATTAGATACTTCATATCTCTGCGGAATTTCTCTGGATTCACTTCTCCCCCTTTGTTACTTACAATTAAATTCTTGGGTCCACTGGGACAATTCTATAGGCAGCGAGTTCTGCGGCTCCCCCGTCGAACGCGGTCAGAACCCAGATACCTTTTTCATGAACGGCAACGCTGTGTTCCCAATGGGATGCGTCTGAGCCGTCCTTGGTAGCAACTGTCCAGCCGTCTTCGAGGACCTTGGTTTGCTTTGAGCCGGCGGTAACCATAGGTTCAATCGCAACACATAAACCTGGGACGATCTTCGGGCCCGAATTGCGGACCGCGAAGTTGTAAACCGGCGGGTCTTCATGCATCGAGCGACCAATACCGTGGCCAACGTATTCCTCGAGAATTCCGTAGTTGCCGTTTTTGAGAATCGAGCTCTGAATTGCGATACCAACTTCGTTCAAGTGCTTTGCCTTGGCTAGGGTTGCAATTCCAGCCCAGAGCGAGGCTTCGGTCACGGCACTGAGTTTGTTGCGAATCTCGGCTTTTTTCGGGTCGCCGCCTGGTAGAACAATGGTCATCGCGCTGTCACCGTTCCAGCCGTCGGCGGTTTCAGCACCGCAGTCAATTGAGATGATGTCGCCCGCTTCGAAAACGCGATTCTTCGATGGAATTCCGTGCACGACTTCGTCGTTGACGCTCACGCAGATGGTGTGGGTGTAACCAGGAACAAGTTTGAAGTTGGAGTGGCCGCCAAGGCGGATGATCTCGCCTTCGGCGATCGCGTCGATTTCAAAGCTGGTCATGCCGACTTTGATGTTCTCGCGAATTGCCTTGAGCGCCATTGCGGTAATTTCGCCAGCTTCGCACATGCGAATGATCTGGTCGTTAGTTTTTAGGGTGTATTCCTCGCGAGCCATGAGGTTTACTTAGGCTTCGATGCCGCGAGAGGCAAGTGCCTCAAGGATGCGTGCGGTCACTTCTGCAACAGCGCCAAGACCGTCGACTTCGATCACTAGGTTTCGCTTTGAGTAAACATCGATAAGTGGTGCGGTCTGCTCTGCGTAAACTTCGAGGCGACGACGGATGACGTCCTCGGTGTCGTCGGCACGACCCTGTTCCTGTGCGCGGTTGAGAAGCCTGCGAACAACCTCGTCGGTGTCGGCGGTAATCAAAACTACTGACGAAAGAGACTGGCCGGCGTCGGAAAGGATTGCGTCTAGTTCTTCGACCTGGTCGCTGGTGCGAGGGTAGCCGTCTAGCAGAAAACCGTTTTCGGCATCCGTCCAGGTTAGCCGGTCACGAACCAGTGCGTTGGTCAGTGAGTCAGGAACATACTCGCCGCGATCCATGAACGCCTTGGCTTGCTTACCTAGGTCGGTTTCGTTTTTCACGTTCTCGCGAAAGATGTCTCCGGTCGAAATCGCTGGGATGTTAAACGCCTCAGCAAGTTTGGCTGCCTGGGTGCCTTTTCCAGCTCCCGGTGGGCCAATCAGAAGGAGGCGGGTCACTTAAGAAGGCCCTCGTAGTTACGCTCTTGCATCTGAGCGTTGATTTGCTTCACCGACTCAAGACCAACACCGACGATGATCAGAATCGAAGTACCACCGAATGGGAAGTTTTGGCTGGTTCCAAGAAGGCTAAATGCCACCAAAGGAATCAGAGCGATTAGACCTAGGTAAATCGCACCTGGAAGGGTGATGCGGCTAAGAACGTATTCCAAGAATTCGGTGGTCGGGCGACCGGCACGAATACCCGGGATGAACCCGCCGTACTGCTTCATGTTGTCGCTAACCTCTTGTGGGTTGAAGGTGATTGCCACATAGAAGTAGGTGAAACCAAGAATGAGTAGGAAGTACATCGCCATGTAAAGCGGGTGGTCACCCTGGGTGAGGTACTGAGATACGAAGTTCACCCATGGAGCTACCTGACCGGTGGTCACGTCCGGCTGGTCGAACTGGGCAATCAAAGCTGGAAGGTAAAGCAAGCTCGATGCGAAGATAACTGGAACCACACCGGCCATGTTTACCTTGATCGGGATGTAAGTGCTCTGTCCGCCGTACTCGCGACGACCGACCATACGCTTCGCATACTGAACTGGGATGCGTCGCTGTGACTGCTCGACCAAGATGACCAGACCAACGATGACAACGCCGATAGCAACCACTAGCAACGCGGTCTCTGGGCTCTTCGACCAAACGGTGTTTAGTGATGACGGGAAGCTCGATGCGATCGAGGCAAAGATTAGTAGCGACATACCGTTACCGATACCGCGCTCGGTGATAAGTTCACCCATCCACATGATTAGACCGGTTCCGGCAGTCATGGTGATGACCATCAGAAGAATCGAGAATGCGCTGCTATCACGAAGCAACTCAACGTTGCTACAGGCCGAACCGAACATCTGACCTGGCGCTCTGGCAACCGAAACCAAAGTGGTTGACTGCAAGATTGCCAAAGCAATTGTTAGGTAGCGGGTGTACTGGGTTAGCTTTGCCTGACCCGCCTGACCTTCTTTGTGAAGGGTTTCGAAGCGCGGGATAACCACGCGAAGCAGCTGGGTGATGATCGACGCGGTGATGTAAGGCATGATGCCAAGTGCGAAAATCGAAAGCTGAAGCAGTGCTCCACCAGAGAAAAGGTTGATCAACTGGAAAAGCTGACTTGGCCCGGCCCCATCAGCGCTTGATGCAGCCTGATTTACAGACGTCAAACACTGTTGGACCGCGGCAAAGTCAACGTTTGGTGCAGGAATGAACGATCCCAAACGGTAGATCGCCACAATGCCTAGCGTGAACAGTAGCTTGTTACGCAGATCCGCGGTGCGGAATGCTCTAATAACTGCTCTGAACAACTAGTCCTCCTGAACTAAGTGATAAAACTACTTGGCTACAGAACCGCCGGCGGCGACAATCTTTGCCTCGGCAGAAGCCGAAACCTTGTCTACCTTGACAGTTAGTTTAACCGTTAGGTCGCCATCGCCAAGAACCTTTACCAGGTGTCCAGCGCGAACTGCACCCTTGGTCGCTAGATCAACAGCAGTGACCTCGCCACCCTTAGGGTATAACTCTTCTAGTGCCGAAAGGTTTACAACCTGGTACTCGGTACGGAATGGGTTCTTGAAACCGCGAAGCTTAGGAGTACGCATTACTAGACGCACGCCACCACCTTCGAAGCCTGGACGAACCTGGTAACGAGCCTTCGTACCCTTGGTTCCACGGCCAGAAGTCTTACCCTTCGAACCTTCACCACGACCAACGCGAGTGCGCTCTTTCTTCGAGCCATCGGCTGGACGAAGGTGGTGCAGCTTCAGAATGTTGCTCTTCT
>JBFYOM010000025.1:0-13893 GCA_041303805.1 Micrococcales bacterium | reverse complement strand
TTAGCTACCTTCATTCGCCTGAGAGATCAAAACCCAGCGCCTTATTCGGGCTATTTCAAGCTAGGCGAAACCACTTTGGTTTCTTCATCACCAGAGCAATTTTTGAAAGTCGATTCAAAGTCCAGGGTTTCATCGAAGCCGATCAAAGGCACCCGTCGTCGTGGCGAAAGCGAAGCCGAGGATCTCGAGATTTTCAACGAGTTGAAAAACAACACCAAAGAACGTGCCGAGAATCTGATGATTGTCGATCTCATGCGAAACGATCTGGCGAAAGTTTGTGAACCGGAAACCGTTTCGGTTGAAAAACTATTCGATGTTGAAAGCTATGCAACCGTTCATCAATTGGTGAGCACGATTGTCGGGGTTCGATGACCGGGGCCCCGAAGCTCAAGGCAATCGAAATCATTGGGGAACTAGAAGCTGGCGAGCGAGGCGTTTATTCGGGGATCGCAGGTTTTATTGGCGACAACGGTTCAGCGGAATTCGGGATGGTGATTCGCTCTCTGGTTTTTGAAGGGGGAGCGATCAGTCTGGGGGTTGGCGGTGGAATCACCATAGACAGCGAGCCGGAAGCCGAATTGGAAGAGACCAAGCTGAAGGCAAAAGCCCTACTGCGAGCGCTGAATGCCTCACACCTACTTGCCTGAGTTGGTAACCTTGACGCAAGTAAACCTTTCCCCAACGAGTTAGTGAAACAGTTGTCAACCGAGCACGAATACGACGTCCAAGCCATTCAAGATAAATGGCTGCCAATTTGGGACGAGCTAAAGCCATTCGATTCGAACAAGCCTGGCGACACGCGTCCGAAGAAGTATGTACTCGACATGTTCCCTTACCCGTCTGGCGACCTACACATGGGACACGCGGAAGCGTATGCACTGGGAGATGTAATTGCTCGTTATTGGGCTCAAAAGGGCTTCAACGTCATGCACCCGATCGGCTGGGACTCCTTCGGCTTGCCAGCTGAGAATGCCGCAATCAAGCGCGGTCTAGACCCTAAGGGCTGGACTTACGACAACATCGAGCAGCAGCGTTCGTCGATGCGTCGATATGCCTGTTCATTCGACTGGGACCGCGTTTTGGTTACCTCCGACCCGATTTATTACCGCTGGAACCAGTGGCTATTCCTAGAGTTTTACAAGCGCGGATTGGCCTACCGCAAGAACAGCCCGGTGAACTGGTGTCCAAGCTGTCAGACGGTGCTTGCCAATGAGCAGGTTGTTCAAGGTCTCTGCGAGCGCTGCGATTCGGCAGTGACGAAGAAGTCTTTGACCCAGTGGTATTTCAAGGTCACCGACTACGCTGACCGGCTACTAGACGATCTAGATGGCCTAGAAGGAAACTGGCCAAACAAGGTGCTCAGCATGCAGCGCAACTGGATTGGGCGTTCCTACGGAGCCGAAGTCTCGTTTGAGGTTGAAGGTCGCGACGAACCAATCACCGTTTACACCACCAGACCAGACACCCTCTTCGGCGCAACCTTTATGGTGGTCGCCGTGGACTCAGCACTTGCTTCCGAACTCGTTGAAACCGCCGATTCCACTATTCGCGCTGAGTTTGATTCGTACCTTGAGAAAACCAAAAAGTCGAACGACATCGAACGACTAGCTACCGACCGAGAAAAAACCGGAGTCTTCATCGGGCGCTACGCAATCAACCCGGTCAACGGTGAAAAGTTGCCAATTTGGGCATCAGACTACGTCCTAGCTGATTACGGTACCGGTGCCATCATGGCGGTTCCAGCTCACGACGAGCGAGATGCAGAGTTCGCTGTGAAGTTCTCGCTACCGGTGATCCCTGTGGTTGCCGATCCAGAAGATGAAAACGGCGACGGCCCGAGGATTAACTCTGGTTCGTTTGACGGCCTGTTGCGCGAAGAAGCTGGCGACAAGATCGTTGAGTTCCTAGCGGCAAAGCAAGCCGGTAAAAAGGCCAAAAACTTCCGTCTTCGCGACTGGTTGATTTCTCGTCAGCGCTACTGGGGAACCCCGATACCAATCATTCACTGCGACACCTGTGGCGAGGTGCCAGTTCCTGCCGACCAGCTACCGGTTGAGCTTCCTTCCGCGGAAGGTCTTGACCTAAAGCCAAAGGGAACTTCACCGCTCGGTGCGGCTACCGACTGGGTGAACGTGGCTTGTCCGTCCTGTGGCGCGCCCGCTAAACGCGACACCGACACCATGGACACCTTCGTCGACTCGTCGTGGTATTTCCTTCGCTACCTATCACCAAAGAGCGAAACCGAAGCATTCCCAATTCAGGCCGCTAAGGACTGGGCTCCGGTTGACCAGTATGTCGGTGGGGTTACTCACGCGATTCTTCACCTGCTCTACGCACGATTCTTCACCAAGGTTCTAAACGACATTGGCATGATCGACTTCAATGAGCCATTCACCCGCCTTTTGAACCAGGGAATGGTTCAGATGAACGGCTCCGCCATGTCTAAATCTCGTGGCAACCTAGTTCGTTTGAGTGACCAGTTGGGCGACCACGGCGTCGACGCGGTTCGCTTGACCATGGCGTTTGCCGGTCCGCCGGAAGAAGACATCGACTGGGCAGACGTTTCACCAGCCGGTTCTGCAAAGTTCTTGGCTCGCGCTTGGCGTGCGGCCAAAGATGTTACCTGTGCGCCAGGAGTTGACTTCAGCAAGGGTAATACCGAGTTGAGAAAGGCTACCCACACGTTCCTCAGGGACTTCAGCCCGCTGATTGAAAACTTCAAGTTCAATGTGGCGGTTGCCAAAGTAATGGAATTGGTGAACGCTCTTCGCAAGGCTTTGGATGGCAATATTGGCGGTGCCGACCCGTCCGCTCGCGAAGCAGCTGAAGCCGTTGCAATCGGGCTGTCACTGTTTGCTCCTTACACATCGGAAGACATGTGGGCGGTTCTCGGTCATCAGCCAGGAGTGGCGCTAGCCGGTCTTCCAGAGGCAGATGAAACGTTGCTAGTGGAAAACAGCATCACGGCAATTGTTCAGGTAGATGGAAAGCTTCGCGACAAGTTCGAAGTACCAATCGACATCACGGCTGAACAGCTGAGGGAACGGGCCTTCGCTTCTGAAAATGTCACTCGTGCGATTGGTGATAGCGAAATCGCCAACGTGATCGTTCGCGAACCAAAACTGGTCAACATCGCCACCAAGTAATCCACAGATTCAAAACTGAAGCCATTCGTGAAAGCGGGTGGCTTTAGTCTTTGGCGATGGAGTGGCTGAAGAATCATTGGGTTTTGGCGAAGAGTGGAGATGCAACTGCTAGACGCAAACTTCTAATTCTGGCAGTCGGGCTGGTGATAACTCTTGCGCTATTGATCTCGGGTCAAACCGAATCACAACCAATCGAAATACAACCCAAGGACGCGAAGGACGAAAGCATTCAGTCGCAGCAGGGATACGTTCACATTACTGGGGCTATCAAAAACCCTGGGGTTTACCCAATAACACCTGGAATGCGACTATTTGAAGTGATTGCGATTGCCGGTGGTTTTAATTCAAAAGCTGACCAGAGCAGCGTAAATCTGGCTAGAACCCTGACCGACGGAGAACAGATTTTGATTGCCACGGGGGGAGTAGTTGAGAAATCAGACGGCCTTGTGAGTTTGAATCGAGCCAGTTCAAATGATCTAGACAAACTACCGGGAATTGGACCCACACTAGCCGCTCGAATAATCGACTGGAGAGAAGCTAACAACGGATTTCAAGCAATCGAAGACTTGCGAAAAGTGGGAGGAATTGGCGACAAGCTCTATGCCGGCTTGAAGAAGCTAGTGAAACTTTGATTCGCAAGTTCGTTTATTTGGCTTCAGTCCTCGTTGCGCTAATCGTGGCGTCTTGGTTGATTCAATCGGAAGTGAATAAACCACGGTCAACACTCGACTTGGCCGCTGACTATGAAATGCGTACCGCAGATTTCTGTGTCACCGGTAGTTTGGGTGATCGGCTCAGCATTCGAGTCACCGGCGGAGAGATTCCAATCGGTTCGGTTGGGCTTGTTTCTGATCCGAAAGGATTGCTCCGTCAGGGTGATTGTTCCTCCGCTAACCTGCAAATGTCAGTCGCCGATTCTTGGTCGCGTTATGCCTTTTGGGCAACGCTGAAGACTTTACGCACCCCGGTTATTGAGCAACCGGAACTTCAACCAATCCTCAGAGTCAGAGAATATTTATCCTCGCTTGAGGGTGATGCCAGGAACCTGGTAGCCGGTCTGGCAGTGGGTCTTGATTCTGGTCTTACACCGCAGTTTGTTGAAAACATGAGAACCACTGGACTAACCCACCTCACTGCTGTTTCGGGCGCAAACTGCGCAATCGTCTTAGGAGTGGTTTGGTGGTTACTCAAACGTGCTCGGGTAGGCAGAGGTGTTAGAACGATAGCCTCGCTCATAACTTTGGGCGGTTATGTTCTCATGGTTGGTTGGCAACCGAGCGTCCTGAGATCTGCGTTCATGATGTCTGTGGTGCTGATCGCATTGGAATTTGGAAGGCGAATCTGGCTGCCAGCGGCTTTGATGTTAGGTTCCGCCGTTCTGTTGGTTATCGATCCATGGCTGGTAACCGAATATGGGTTTTGGCTTTCTGTTCTCGCCACCTTTGGTCTCGTAACCCTGACCCCGAAATTAGTAAGCCAACTCGAGAATCACGTTCCCAAGTGGTTGGCACTAGGTTTGGCTGCGACCCTGGCCGCGCAGTTGTGGTGCCTGCCGATCTTGGTGCAACTTCAAGGCGGAATCACAACCCACTCGTTACTGGCAAATCTCTTGGCCGGACCAGTGGTTCCAGTAGTCACAGTTCTCGGGTTGATTGCGGCACTGCTCGGTCCAATAGCTCCAGTCGTAGCCGAAGTATTCCTGGAGTTGGCAGCCTTTGCCGCAAACTGGTTGGTATTTGTGGCTAATTCGCTAAGCATGGCGCCTCAGAACCTATTGCCAGTGCCAGAAGGTTTTTTTGGGTTATTTCTCACCGGATTTTTCGTGATTTCGCTCTCCCTTGCCATGCTTCGCAAGATTTTTGCAATGTACATCGCAGCCTCCCTGATAGGAGTGCTTTGGCTTGGAAGCTTGGTGTCGCATTTTGCTGGCGAGAAAACGTTCACAAGTTTCAACTGGACGGTAGTTTCTTGCGACGTGGGTCAGGGTGATGCGTTGGTGGTCAGGAGCAATTCCCAAATTGCTGTGATCGATGTCGGTAAGGACGACCGCCTTATTGACGGATGCTTAGATCGACTTGGAGTAAAGCACATTGACCTTCTGGTGATCACGCATTTTGACTTCGACCATGTCGGGGGATTACCAGGGGCATTGCGAGGTAGAACGGTTCAAAAGAGTTTGATTTCTGCATTCACCGATGATCGGCCGCAAGCTCAATGGATGATTTCAATGCTTCGGGAAAATTCAGGATCGGTAGTTGTTGGAACAGTTGGCCTCGTTGGAAGTGTTGGTGAATACTCGTGGAGCGTGTTCAGTTCACTTGGCAATTCGGCAAGCGATGCTAATCAGGCATCTTTGGGATTACGCTTCGAATCGTCTAATTTACTTGTTTACTCGCTCGGCGACCTTGATGAAATCGCTCAGGAGTTATCTATTTCTAAAGTATTTCCCAGCGAGAAACTAACCATCGTAAAGGTTTCACATCATGGTTCGGCAGATCAGAGCGATGAGTTCTACCGACGTATTAGAGCCGATTTGGCCTTGATCTCGGTTGGGGAAGAAAATCCTTATGGACATCCAACCAAGAGAGCCCTAGATTTGCTGGAAACCAGTGGCGCCCAAACCCTGCGAACCGACCAATTCGGCGCCATCGCAGTTGCCATCGAGGGCCAGAACTTAGAAGTGAAGCTCGAGAAGGGTAGGTAGTCTAGTAACGATGGGTAAGGCAAAGTTTGTAGAGTGGCGCAAAGTTGCGCCTTCGCCGCTAATCCTAGTTTTTGGCTCCGAGGAATACATTTACGGGGCTACCATCAGACGCCTCAAGGATCAGGTCAGAAAAGACAACCCAGGCGTAGAAATCTACGAGGTTGAAGCTTCCGAATATGTTGCCGGCGACTTAGAAAACATGGCAAGCCCGTCGCTGTTTAGCGACCCAAAACTAATTGTGATCCAAGGAGTTGAAAAAGCCACAGATGACCTAATCGAAGACGGCAAAAACTTTGATTTTTCAACCCTGGTTGATACCAATGTGGTTTTCCAACACTCTGGAACCAGCACCAGAGGAAAAGCGTTACTAGACGCTATTCGTGGCAACGACCTAGCCGTTGAAATTACCTGCTCAAAAGTTTCCAAAGACAACGAGAAGACCGCTTTTGTTCAGGCTCACTTTTTGGACGCCGGCCGTAAAGTGACGCAATCTGCAGTGCGGGCTCTGGTAGACGCATTCGGTAACAACATCCTCGAACTTGCCTCGTCGTGCGACCAACTTCTGGCTGATAGCGCTCAACAAATCGATGAGGAGCTGGTTGACCGCTATTTCGGCGGACGCCTAGAGGCAGACGCGTTCAAGATTTTCGATGCGGCGGTTTCCGGAAAAGCTGGAGAGGCAATTCTGCTGTTCCGTCACTCTAGGGAAGTTGGAGTTGATCTCGTCTACATGCTTGGCGGCCTAGCAAGCAAAGTTCGCCAGCTGGTGACCATCTATGGTCAACCAAACGCCACAGCTCAAACGCTTGGAATGCACCCATACTCTTTCTCCCAGGTTAGAAAGTCTTTGGCGGGCTGGAATGACGAAGGTCTTGCTAATGCTCTAAGGGCGGTAGCCGATGCCGATGCTGCAGCTAAGGGTGCCGAACGTCAACCTGAATATCGCGTGGAACAACTTCTTCTATTGATTGCCAATCGAGGACGAGCTTGAAGCGTTTCCAGACACTTTGGATTCTGGCAACAATCGTTCTAGTAGCCGTTGTCATTCGTCCACCGATAGCCCAAATCGGGCCGATTATTGATTTGCTGCAATCATCTTTGAAGATCAGTAATTCCGAAACGGCCGTTCTCGCCGCGATTCCTGTTTTGTGTTTTGGTTTTGGGGCGTTTGCATCTCCAGCGCTAGTTCGACGTTTTGGTGTCGACAAAACCCTCTTTTTGGTTCTGCTCCTATTGTTTATCTCACTCGCGGTCAGACCATACGTCGGATTCCTAGGGCTTATTGCCGGCTCTACCTTGGCAGGTCTGGCTATCGCAGTTGCGAATGTCATTTTGCCTACGATTGTTCGGGAACGTTTTCCAAAGCGAGTTGCACTCCTGACTAGCGGTTACACCACAATTCTGGCCGCAAGCGCTTCTTTTGCGGCTGCCGTTAGTTATCCAACTGCTTTCGGTTACGGTTGGCAACTTTCGCTCGCGATTTGGGCTCTGCCAACTGCACTTGCCGTGCTGCTGTCCATCTCCTTGGTTAGTTCAGCAAAAGTTACGACTGGCGAGGTCAAGTCAGATCACTCAGGTGACTTTAGAAAGATTCTCGGCTCTCCAATTGCTTGGGCCATTGTTTGGTTCTTTGGAATTCAGTCCATGGGGTTCTATGCACTTCTAGCGTGGTTACCGTCTTTGGCAATCGATGCTGGAATTAGCCCAGTGGATGCTGGAGCCCTGCTGTCGCTGATGACAATCGTTGGGGTTCCTTTTGGTTTGCTGATTTCATCCAATTACGGACGATTCAAGTCACTGTCTCTAGTTGGAGTAATCATCTCTATGGTCACGACCAGCGGACTTGTTTTGTTGCTCTTGGAGCAATGGACTTTTGCGGCAGTAATGATCAGTCTTGGTCAAGCGTCCAGCTTCCCGTTGGTGCTGAGTTTGATTTCGACTCGCGCAGCCTCACAAAATCTCACCACGATGCTCTCTAGTTTGTCTCAGGGGATTGGCTATCTGTTGGCAGCACTCGGCACATTCCTCTTTGGTTTCGCACAGACATTAACTGGGAACTGGGAGGTCAGTGTCGCTGGTCTAATTCTCTTGACTCTGGTTCAAGCCATTTCGGCGTGGTTCGCCGGGAAGCCAAAAGTAATCAAATAAAAAAGAATCCCACCGAATAAATTCAGTGGGATTCTTTTAGGTTCTGTTTAAAGAGCCGAAACCTTCTTGGCTATAGCCGACTTGCGGTTAGCCGCCTGGTTCTTGTGAAGAACGCCCTTAGATACAGCCTTGTCGATCTTGCGACCAGCTGCACGTAGTGCGGTTTCTGCTGCTGCTTTGTCTCCTGCGGTTGCTGCTTCACGTACTGCGCGGATAGCGGTCTTTACTTCGCTCTTCACGGCCTTGTTACGCTCAGTTGCTTTGGCATTGGTGCCAATACGCTTGATCTGCGACTTAATATTTGCCATTTTTCACTTTCAAAAAGTTTGATTTGGGTTTTCGCTTCGGATGGAGACACTCACCCGTAACAAGGAACAAGCCTAACAGGGGTTAGGGCTAGCGAGCAACCATTTGTGCGAGAATGTAGAGGTTGCATTCGCACACTCAATTGATCATCAAGAGGTAGATTTTGTCGCCACGCGCTAAAACCAGGCTGGAGCCGGCAAAAACCAATCCCGATTTCATTCGCAACTTTTGCATCATCGCTCACATTGACCACGGAAAGTCGACCCTGGCTGACCGCATGCTTCAACTCACCGGTGTTGTCGACGACCGATCAATGCGAGCGCAATATCTTGACCGAATGGACATCGAGCGCGAGCGCGGAATTACCATCAAGTCACAGGCCGTGCGCATGCCTTGGGAATTTGAAAACCAAACCTACGCGCTAAACATGATTGACACCCCGGGTCACGTTGACTTCACCTATGAGGTTTCTCGCTCGCTGGCTGCTTGTGAGGGCGCAGTTTTGCTGGTCGATGCCGCTCAAGGCATTGAAGCCCAAACCCTTGCAAACCTTTACCTAGCAATGGAGAACGACCTAGAGATCATTCCGGTCTTGAACAAGATAGACCTTCCGGCGGCCCAGCCAGAGAAATATGCGGAAGAGTTGGCCAACCTCATCGGCGGTAACCCAGAAGATTGCCTAAGAGTTTCGGGTAAGACCGGAGTTGGCGTAGACGCTTTGCTCGACAAAATCGTGGCCAGGGTCCCCAATCCAGTTGGCGACCCGAACGCTCCAGCTCGCGCAATGATTTTTGACTCCGTTTACGACTCTTACCGAGGGGTTGTGACCTACGTTCGAATGATCGACGGCCATCTGGCTCCACGCGAACGCATTCAGATGATGTCAACGCGCGCGGTTCACGAAGCGCTCGAAATTGGAGTTTCATCGCCTGAACCAGAAGCCACCAAGGGTCTTGGAGTTGGCGAAGTGGGTTACCTGATCACTGGCGTGAAGGACGTGCGCCAGTCCAAAGTTGGAGACACCGTCACCACGGTCGCTAAGCCAGCAACGGAAGCTTTGAAGGGCTACAAAGAGCCGCTTCCAATGGTCTTCTCGGGAATCTATCCAATCGATGGTTCGGACTACCCGAACCTCCGTGAGGCCCTGGACAAGCTAAAGCTTTCCGATGCGGCCTTGGTTTACGAACCAGAAACTTCGGTTGCTCTAGGCTTTGGATTCCGTTGCGGATTCTTGGGTCTTTTGCACCTAGAGATTGTCACCGAACGTTTGGAGCGAGAATTTGGTTTAGACCTAATCGCTACTGCTCCTTCCGTAATTTATGAAGTCACCATGGACGACGGACGGGACATTACTGTCACCAACCCTTCGGAGTTCCCAACCGGCAAGGTCAAGAAGGTTCTCGAGCCTATGGTTAGGGCAACGATCCTTGCTCCAAAGGACTATGTTGGCGTAATCATGGAGCTTTGCCAGGGTCGTCGTGGTTCGATGATTGACATGCAGTATCTGGGTGAAGATCGAGTCCAGCTGCGTTACACACTTCCGCTAGCGGAAATCGTTTTCGACTTCTTTGACCAGCTCAAGAGCAAGACTCAAGGCTATGGCTCGCTGGATTACGAAGAGGTTGGCCTGGCTGAGGGAGACCTCGTCAAGGTTGACATCCTCCTTCAGGGTGATCAGGTAGACGCATTCAGCGCCATCGTGCACCGTGACAAGGCTTACGCCTACGGTGTGATGATGACCGGAAAGCTTCGCGAGCTCATTCCTCGCCAACAGTTTGAGGTGCCAATTCAGGCTGCTGTGGGTGCTCGAATTATTGCCCGTGAGTCGATTCGTGCGATGCGCAAAGACGTTTTGGCGAAGTGTTACGGTGGCGACATCTCTCGTAAGCGAAAGCTTTTGGAGAAGCAAAAAGAGGGTAAGAAGCGCATGAAGATGGTTGGTCGTGTTGAGGTCCCGCAAGAGGCTTTCATCGCGGCACTCTCTTCTGGGGAAGAGAAAAAGGGAGAGAAGAAGGGCAAATAATGCCTACCTTTCACGCCTACGTTCACGTCCCTTTTTGCAAGGTTCGATGTGGTTACTGTGATTTCAATACGTACACAGCCACAGAGCTAAACGGCTATCCGCAAACCTCGTTTCTGGATCACCTTCGCACCGAAATCCAAATGGCCAAGGCCGAAGTTGGTCCTAGGGAACTGAAGACGGTCTTTTTTGGTGGAGGAACCCCAACCCTGCTTCCAGTCGAAGAGCTTGTTGCAGCACTTCAGGCACTACGTGATGCATTTTCGATAGACACAGCGGCTGAAATCACCACCGAAGCCAATCCTGATTCCGTCGACTACGAATACCTGAAAAAGTTGCGAGACGGAGGCTTTAACCGAGTTTCGTTTGGTATGCAATCGGCAGTGCCTGAAGTGCTGGAAACTCTGGAGCGCACTCACAACCCAGCCGGAGTCACGAAGAACGTTCAAATTGCAAATGAACTTGGTCTTCAAACTTCCGTTGATTTGATTTACGGAAGCCCTAGCGAAACCATGGAGCAGTGGCAGTTTTCGGTTGAAACCGCACTTGCCATGGGTTCTGACCACATCTCGGCCTACGCGCTAATTGTTGAGCCAGCCACCAAGCTCGCTAGGCAAATCGCGTCGGGAGAGAAGCCTGAGCCAGACGAAGATCTGCAGGCCGACAAGTACGAATGGCTAGATGGTCGCCTGACTGAAGCTGGCTTCTCTTGGTATGAACTTAGTAACTGGTCCAAAACCGAGAGCGCCGAATCCAAACACAACGTTGCTTATTGGCGCGGTCAAGACTGGTGGGGTTTTGGGCCTGGTGCGCACAGCCATTTGCAGGGTCGTCGTTGGTCCAACGTGAAGCACCCCACAACGTACGCGAAACTTTTGGGCGAGGGCTCGATTCCTTCAACGGACTCTGAAGTACTTTCTGATACTTCTGCTCTCGAAGAGCGCGCCATGCTGGAACTCAGGCTTAGAGAGGGGCTTGAATTAGGGGTAGTCCGGCAGTTGAATCCGCATCATGCAAAAGGTATCTCCGAGTTGGTAGCCGGTGAACTGATTGATGGACCTTCAGCAATCGCTGGGAAAGCAATTTTGACACTTCGGGGAAGACTTCTCGCCGATTTCGTACTCCGCAAGTTACTTGGTCTCTAAGGCGACAAAAGGTAATATTGGCACTCAGAAGCCCAGAGTGCTAACCGGAGGTGTGAGTTGATTTCTGAACGAAGTTTTAACGTCCTCCGAGCCATCGTAGAAGACTACGTGAGCACCAAAGAGCCGGTCGGTTCCAAATCACTTTTAGAGCGTCACGGGTTCGGCGTATCCTCGGCGACCATTCGAAACGATATGGCGTTGCTGGAAGAAGAGGGTTTGATTCACGCTCCACACACTTCTGCTGGAAGAGTCCCGACCGATAGCGGCTACCGACTTTTTGTGGATCGTTTGAATGAAATCAAACAACTTTCAGTTGCCGAGCGAACAGCCATGGAAACACTTCTGGAGTCGAGTGCCGACCTCGACGAAATCCTTAGCCGAAGCGTTCGGATGCTTTCTCAACTCACAAATCAGGTTGCCATGGTTCAATACCCAACGTTAGGTAAGGCCAGGGTTCGCAGCGTAGAACTAGTTCCCATCGCCGACACTCGGCTAATGGTGATGTTGGTTTCCGACAATGGCCGAATCCAGCAGCACGTCGTAGAAGTCGGTTTTATGATCGCAACCGATTCTCTATCAATGCTTCGGGGGAAGTTGAATGAACTTCTTGCCGGTGCTTCGCTGTCCGAAGTTTCTTCGCTCACCAAGGATTTCTCAGGTGCTTTTGCTCCAGAGCTAAGAGTTTTGGTAACCGCGATAGTTGGCGTTCTCAATGAACAAGTTGATGCCAATCGTCAGGACAAACTTGTGCTCTCAGGAACTGCCAATCTGGCACGTTCAGAGGGTGACTTCGGGGGAAACATCACATCGCTACTAGATGCCATTGAGCAGCAGGTTGTTCTTCTGCGCTTGATTTCCGAGATGGAAACCGAACAGGACTCCGTGAGTTTGCTAATTGGTTCCGAAAATAGCGTTGAGGGTCTTAGTAGAACCAGTGTCATGGTTTCTGGTTATGGCAACGACTCCGAAACTATTGCCAAGGTAGGTCTGCTTGGCCCAACCAGGATGGATTACTCAACAAACATTTCTGCGGTGCGAGCTATCGCGAAGTATCTATCCAAGAGCATAGGAACCTAATGGGAGACCACTATGAGGTGCTCGGGCTTTCCCGAGACGCCAGCGAAGATCAGATCAAGAAGGCTTATCGAAAACTGGCTCGCGAACTACACCCGGATGTAAACCCGGAGCCCGAAGCTCAAGAGCGATTCAAGTTGGTCACTCACGCTTACGAAGTTCTGATTGATGTTGATGCACGTCGAAACTATGACATGGGCGGCCAGAACCCATTTGGTGGCTCCGGCGGCTTTGGGTTCGGAGACATCTTCGACAGCTTCTTTGGTGGAGGTGGTCAGCGCGGACCAAGGTCTCGTGCACAGCGTGGAGAAGATGCTCTTCTCAGAATAGACCTTTCGCTTCAAGACGCGGTATTTGGCGTTTCCAAGTCAATCGATATCGAAACCGCAGTTCTCTGTGAGACCTGTCAGGGCACCTGCTGCCAGCCAGGCACCGACCTGAGAACCTGTGATGTTTGCGGTGGGCTAGGGCAGATTTCTCGGCAGGTTCGAAGCCTCCTGGGTAACGTCATGACATCTCAGGCCTGCCCAACCTGTCGTGGCTTTGGCCAGGTTGTTGAAAACCCTTGCGTCGGTTGTCGCGGACAGGGCAGAACCAGGGCCAGCCGCACTTTGGATTTGAACATTCCCGGCGGCGTTGAAGACGGCTTGCGCCTTCAGTTGTCTGGGCAAGGTGAAGTTGGTTTTGCCGGAGGTCCGAGCGGCGACATCTTCCTTGACATTCATGTTCGCCCAGACGACATCTTCGGCCGCGATGGCGATGACCTAACCTGCACGGTTACGGTGCCAATGCAGGAGGCCGCACTCGGTTGCCAAACCAAAATTGAAACTTTCGACGGGCCCTTAGATGTGGAAATCGCGCCAGGCACGCAAACCGGTGATCAAGTGACCGTCAAGGGTAAAGGCTCTCAAAAGTTGCGAGTCCAAGGCCGCGGAGACTTGAAGGTTACTTTTGAAGTGCACACACCAGAAAAACTTGATGGGAAGCAAAAGGAACTTCTTCGTCAGTTGGCGAAATTGCGGAAGAACGAGGCACCAGCTCTAAAGAAAAACTCACACGGTCACTTCGGACGCCGTCGCTAATGGTTCTTCCGCTCTTCTTTTCTCCTACTGCAGCTGGCCTAAAGGCTGGCGACGAGTATCGCCTTGCCGGGGAAGAAGGTAAGCACGCTGCCACGGTGAAACGCCTGCGAGTCGGCGAAAAACTGCAATTGACCGATGGCGTCGGGGTAAGGGTATTGGCGAGTGTACTGGCCAATGAAGGATCCGCGCTGCAACTCAAGGTTGAGAACGCTGTAATCGAAGAGCGCCCAGAACTTGGCGTCACGCTAGTTCAGGCTCTCGCTAAGGG
>JBFYOM010000024.1:0-14012 GCA_041303805.1 Micrococcales bacterium | reverse complement strand
GTGAAGCATCGAATCGATTGGTTTGGTGCAACCACCATCATCATGGCTGTGGTGCCAATGTTGCTGGTTGCCGAAAATGGGCGTGACTGGGGCTGGGGAAGTGCAATGGCTGTCTCCTACTACATCGTTAGTGCAGTAGGTATTGTTCTGTTCATCTATGCCGAGCGCAAAGCCGGCGACGAAGCAATTCTTCCGCTCAAGCTCTTCAAGTCCAGCACTTTCACCTTGACCACTGTGGTCGGAGTAATTGTCGGTGTTGGAATGTTCGGCGGCATGATGACCCTGCCGTTGATGCTGCAAATCGTCAACGGTGTTGGTGCAACCGAGTCTGGGCTTTTGATGCTGCCTATGGTTATCGGAATGATGAGTGCCTCGATTATTTCTGGGCAAGTGACCAGCAAGACCGGCGAGTACAAGATTTTTATGATCACCGGAACTGCCATGCTGACTATCGGATACCTTTCGCTCTTCAACTACCACTACGACACACCAATCTGGGTAGTTTCTATCTCGATGGTGATCATTGGTATGGGCCTGGGTCAGCTTATGCAGACCCTGACCCTGGCAGCCCAGAACGCTGTGCCGGCAAAAGACATCGGAGTAGCAACCTCCTCTACGATGTTCTTCCGACAGATGGGTGGAACCCTCGGTGTTGCGGTATTCATATCGATTCTGTTCAACCGTTTGCCTGAAGCAATCAAGGGAGCTCTCGGGAACAAAGAGGTTCAGGCTGGAATTGCCGAGGCAGCTGCGGACCCAACGCTTTCTCAAGAGGAATCCGGCATGGCTGCCGGGCTTTTGGCAGCCATCAAGAATCCTTCGGTTCTGGACCAGAGTGGCCAGACCAACCTCAGCGAAGACTCTTCGTTCCTAACCGGTCTGGACCCTCGACTAGCTCGCCCATTCCTTATGGGCTTTGCCGAATCGGCGGTAACGGTTTTCATGTCGGCAGCCGTCGTTGTGGCAATTGCCTTTGCCATCACCTGGTTTATCAAAGCAGAGCCGCTACGAGATAAATCAGCGGCAGCCGAGGCTGCGGCAGCATCCGCTTCGCACTAATCTAGAACTACACGGGAGTTCGGTGATACCGGACTGAGAGGACGACTCAATAGTTGTCGACCGTCAAACCTGATCTGGGTAATGCCAGCGCAGGGAGGACCTCTAACCCGTGCCCTACTCGAGAGAAGGGCACGAAAGTGCAGAAGAAGTTAACCGCAATAGCGTTATCGATTACCGCTTCGCTAGTTTTGGCTGGCTGCGCGCCAGCAAGCGATGAAAAGTCGGTTGTGTTGGTAACCCACGATTCATTCGCAATGAGTGATGAACTCATTGCCGCGTTTGAAAAGGAATCCGGCTACGAGCTGAAATTGCTGAGAGCCGGTGATGCCGGCGAGATGACCAATAAGTTGATTCTCACCAAGAATCAGCCGATTGGCGATGCAGTTTTCGGGATCGACAATGCTCTCAAAGGAATTGCCGAGGAAAAAGGCTTGCTCGGCAGCAAGCTGGAAGCCATCAGTTTCGGTGACGTTTGCCTGAATCTAGACATCGACTGGTTTGCAAGCAGGGGAAAAGCGGAACCAGCAACCCTTCTAGATTTGGTGCTTCCAGAGTTCAAGAGACTTACGGTTCTTTCAAACCCCGCAACTTCTTCGCCTGGGATGGCTTTTCTCTCAACCACCATCGCAGTATTCGGTGAAGAGGGTTATCTGGGCTACTGGGAACAGTTGAAGGCTAATCAAGTGAAGATTGTGGCCGGTTGGGAAGACGCCTATTTCACAGAATTTTCGGGTTCAAGCGGCAAAGGCAAGTATCCGGTTGTTTTGAGTTACTCGAGTTCTCCAGCCTTTGAAATCCGCGACGACGGCAAGAGTCAAACAAAAAGCATCCGGACCGACTGTTACCGCCAAACCGAGTTTGCTGGGGTCCTCGCGAATGCAAAAAATAGTGCCGGAGCCAAAGCTTTGGTCGAGTTTCTGAGGGGCAAGGACTTCCAAGCCGCGCTACCAGACGCCATGTATGTTTATCCGATTGATCAATCTGTAGAACTTCCAAAGGCTTGGGAAACATTTGCTCCAGCTGCCCTGACCCTCGTTGGCGAAGAGCTGGATGTGGCTGGAAATCGTGAAAGTTGGCTGAAGGCGTGGAGCAGGGTTTTTGAATAAACTCCGAGCCCTCTGGTTCCTGCCAATCACCTTCTTGGCAGTTCTGTTTTACTGGCCGCTGATCAACATAACCGGGCTGGGTTTGGCAGGACCCCGCTCTTGGGAAGGCCTAGAGCTCCGCGACCTTGAAATCACCTGGTTTACCCTTTGGCAAGCGTTCATATCGACAACTGCAACCTTGATTTTGGCGATTCCCGGCGCCTACGTACTCTACCGCAAGGCATTTCCGGGTCAGCGGTTGATTAGATCGCTAATTACGGTCCCGTTCATGCTGCCAACCGTCGTTGTGGCAATTGGTTTCACGATCTTCCGCGACAGTTTTGGGTTTCTAGAAAACCCCCTGATTTGGATCATCGTGGCTCACGTCTTCATCAACTACTCGCTGATGGTTAGAACCATCGGAAGTTTTTGGATGGCCCTAGACCACGACGTCGAGGAGGCGGCCCAGATGGCTGGAGCTGGGCGACTTCGAATCTTCTGGAGCATAACGTTGCCGCAACTCAAGCCCGCAGTGATTTCTGCAACCGCTGCTACTTTCCTTTTTTGCTCGGCCAGCTACGGGGTGATTTTGGTGCTTGGCGGTGGCAGTGTGAAAACGCTTGAAACCGAAATCGCCAACGCGGCTAGTGTCTTCCTTGATCTCGAGCGGGCTAGCCTCCTAGCCCTCGTGCAAACGGTTCTGAGTATCCTCGCATTCGCCATCTCTCAAACTGGAGGTCGAGCCAATTTAGGCATCGATACCGCTTGGCACAACGGTGAGATGAAAAATCTGGACGACCGCGATGCCATGCCGACCCTAACCACCGCAATTGTGGTGCTTGTTCTGATTGCAGCTCCGATGGCCTTGATTGTGCTGAAGACCATTGAATCTGGTGAGGGACTAATCGGGAACTTTGCCAATCTCGCCGGCCAAGGCACCCGCGACCTTTTGAACCTAACCGTTTTTGATGCAGCTGTGAACAGCATTAGAAACATGGTTATCGCGGGAATCATTGCGCTGGTTGTTGGAACCGTTGCCTCATACCTTCTTGCTCAAAATTGGCGAAGCAGACTTTCGAAAGTCTTGATTCGGTTCCTAGACATTGGTTTTTTGCTTCCGCTAGGGGTTTCCACGGTGGTGCTCGGTTTTGGTTACCTCATAACGTTCGGCGGTGGACCCTTACCGCTTAGAGAATCTTGGCTGGTGGTGCCGATCATCCAATCGGTGCTGGCAATCCCTCTTGTAATTCGTTTGGTTTACCCGGCCATCGCCAACATTGAAAGTTCTGGTCTTGAAGCCGCTGAATCGGCGGGAGCGAATCGCGTCCAAATATGGTGGCTAATTCAGGTACCTCAGATTCGTCCGAGTTTGATGACTGCCGCAGCGTTCGCCGCTCTAGTTTCGCTTGGCGATTTCGGCGCTTCGAGCCTTTTGGCCTATGGCGATCAGGCAACCCTTCCAACCGTGCTCTATGCGCTTATCTCGAAGCCGGGCGGTGAGAACTACGGAATGGCGATGGCCGCCAGCACCTTGTTGATGGCTCTAACGTTCTTGGTTATTTTTGCTCTTGGCCGCGAAACTCAACGGGAACCGAAAGCTTTGAGAAGCGCTCGCGCATGACGTCGATGGCTTCTGGGTTTCTATCCATCAAGACAAACCGGCGATCGAGTTCGGCAGCAACAAATCCGGTGGTTCCCGATCCACCAAAGAAATCCATGACTAGGTCGCCCGGCTTAGACGAAGCCTGAATAATTCTTCTCAGGATCCCAATCGGCTTTTGGGTTGGGTAACCGGTTTTTTCTTTTCCGGTAGGCGAAACAATGGTGTGCCACCAAACGTCGGTTGGAAGTTTGCCAAGCTCCACCTTCTCGGCAGTTACCAGACCAGGAGCCATGTAAGGCTCTCGGTCTACCGATGCCGAGTCGAAGTAATACTTAGAGGGGTCCTTCACATAGACCAAAATGGTGTCGTGTTTTGCTGGCCAGCGGCTCTTCGATTTGGCTCCATAGTCATAAGCCCAAATGATTTCGTTCAGAAAGTTTTCCCGCCCGAACAGGGCGTCCAGTAGAACTTTGGCGTAGTGGGCCTCGCGAAAATCTAGGTGAAGGTAGAGCGTTCCGGTCTCATTTAGAAGACGCCAAGCCTCTTCAAGCCTTGGTTCCAAGAAGCTCCAGTAATCTGCAAATTCGTCGTCGTAACCTAGTACGGTATCGCGCACGATGTCGTAACGCTGGCCCTTGAAACCGACTCGATTACCGGTTTCGCTGCGAGTGGTGGTCGACTTTCCTCGTGTTTGACGGCGTCCGGTGTTGAATGGCGGATCGATATAAATAAGTTGAACCGACTGGTCGGGCATCTTTTTCAGATGCTCGAGGTTATCCCCCAAGAGGACTAGATTTTTAGAGTCGGACACATAGAAGAGATTAACCCACATGAGCACTGAAGTAGTTCACCAAGCTGACCGCTGCCGCTACGTCATCTTCCTAGATGGGGAAGAGGTTGGCGAGGCGACCTACACACCTAAGGGTGACGTTTGGGTGTTTGACCACACCTTTGTGAACCCGGTGCACCAGGGCAAAAACCTTGCTGCGATTCTGATTCGTGAGGCATTCGTTGACGTTCGCGAGCGGAAGAACATCCTGGTAAACCCAACTTGCTCATACGTGGTGCGTTACATGGAAAAGCATCCCGAAACTCAGGACCTGCTAGCTATTCCTATCGAAGACGCCATCGCCTTCTGTAAGTTGCCACCAAGAAACTAGACGTGCGCTTCTAGCCAGCCGGCTAGATCTTCCAGCACTTCGTCCTGGTTGGTTTCGTTGAAGACCTCGTGCCTAGCGCCCTCATAAACGAACAACACGATGTCGTCCACGCCACGCTTGCGGTAAGCATTTGCCAACAGAACATTTCCGCGCTCACCGGCGAGTGAATCGTCGCTGCCTACC
Source organism: Micrococcales bacterium (assembly GCA_041303805.1). Classification (GTDB taxonomy): domain Bacteria; phylum Actinomycetota; class Actinomycetes; order Actinomycetales; family Microbacteriaceae; genus Rhodoluna. Next base: position 8,922 of record JBFYOM010000024.1, on the reverse strand, counting down.
TGCAAGAGGATTGGCACACTCGCGTCGATCGTTTTCTTAGGTCGGCCCATGAGCTTCAAGGTGTCGACAACTCCAACTACCTGTGAAAAAGTCTCACTGAAGTTCAGGGGGTCGTTTCGGAATCGTTTTCCAACCTCGAGGTCGCGGCTCAACCACTCTCCACCCGAGGCATTCGGCAGGTGAGCCCACTTCTTGTTTAGGTTTCCACCGTTGATAATGCCAGGAATCAGGAGCGAAGAGCCACTGAGCACCAGCGCACTGAGGTCGCTTGAGAATTTATCGTGCAGTCGCTGGGCGAGCATTGAGCCCCAACTGTGCCCGAGCATCACAATTTTGGGGTTCGTGTGTTCAGACTTGATGATTTGTGTCAACTTACGAACTTGCGCCAAGACAGCATCCATCCCACCCGGGCCTAAAAGTCCCTGTTTTTTGGTGATGCCGGCTTCAACCATTCCCTTACCCGTTAGGCCATGCCCGCGGTGGTCATCCGAGTAGACGGCGTAGCCAAGTGAGTTCAGCTTCCTAGCCACATGGTCGTAACGTCTCGAGTGCTCACCGATTCCGTGAACCAGTTGAACTACAGCTTTCGGTTGAGCCACGGGCCATTCCCAAAAAATGATTTCAACACCATGGGAATCTGTAAAACTTCTACGTAGAGGAAGGTCGGTCATATTGTGAGAATACTCCTGATGGGAGAGATTTATTGCCTGAGATTACTCAGGTTGCTTTCAGGAAACTCCCAAGTTAGTGAATAAGTGTTGGTCTCATGAATCAATCAGCTGAGCAATTGCCGCTCACCCCGCCGAACCAAAAGGTTCGACTCGGTGCGCGCAAACATTCTCAGTTGAAGAGATCCCAGGACCTTCTAGAGATTTTTGCTTGGGGAAGCGTGATCTTGGTCACCGTTATGTTCTTCCTAGACGGCGGTCTAGGCTCTTTCGGGAGCGTTGAAGAAGCCCTCGGATCAATTAGCCGACTAACTGCTCTCATCGGAACCAACCTTCTGCTGATTCACACCCTTTTGGTTGCCCGTGTGCCCTGGCTGGACAAGTACTATGGTCACGACAAGACCACTTTGGCTCACAAAAAGCTCGGCAAGCCAATTCTCTACATCATCCTTGCCCATTCGCTGGCTTCTCTAATCCAATTCGCTATGGCTTCCGGAAAATCAATTGTGGACGAGCTTCTCTACCTAATTTTCGAAGTTCCGGACATGTGGAGTGCCGCACTCGGCTTGGGCTTAATGATCACGGTTGTGATCACATCGATCAACGCCGCCAGAAAGCGCCTTTCTTACGAGGCCTGGTACATCATTCACCTGCTCGGCTACGCAGCTATCCTCGCTGCCATCCCCCACCAGTTCACCACCGGCTCGGACATCGCCGGCAAGCCGCTGCAAACCTTCTTCTGGGCATCGCTCTACCTTTTCGTGGCGTTCAACATCATCTGGTATCGCGTCCTAGCTCCACTGGTGATGAACCTTTCTCTGAACCTCCGCATCAGTGCGGTAGTTCGTGAGTCCAGCGACACCGTTTCAATTCAACTTTCAGGCACCAACCTGCACCGACTAGGTGGCAAGGCAGGCCAGTTCTACATGGTGAGAATCATGAACCGAAAGAACTGGTTCAAACCTCACCCATTCTCGATGTCGGCCGCCCCGAACAACCGATTTGTACGCTTCACAATCGGAGCTCGCGGTGACTTCACCAACGCTCTCGAATCGCTACCAATTGGCACACGCGTTTTCTTGGAAGGTCCATACGGAGTTTTCACAGAGGAGCGCCGAACTCAGCAAAAGGTAACTTTGATTGCCGCAGGAGTAGGGGCCCCGCCAATTCGCGCCCTCGCCGAGTCAATGGCTGCCAAGTCAGGTGACATCACTGTGATCTACCGAGTTCGCAAGTACGAAGATGCCGCCCTGCTCGGAGAACTAGAGCAACTGTGTCGCGAGCGGCAATTCGCGCTGCACGTTTTGCCGGGCAGTAGGGGAAATGCGAATTCTTGGCTGCCCGCCCAATTGAACGATCGTCCAGACCAAACTCGTCTAATCGAAATGGCGCCGTTTGTATCAGAGTCGGATGTCTACATCTGTGGTCCAGCCGCATGGACCAAGTCGGTCGAGAAAACCCTAAAGCGTGTTGGCACCCCAGCCCACCAAATTCACACAGAGGAGTTCGCCTGGTGAGAAGCTCAACCAAAACATTCGTAAGCCTTGCCGGTCTCGGCATCGTTATTGCTGCCGCCAGAGCAGGCATGCCCGTTCCAATTGCCCTAGCTACCGAGGCGCCTGCAGAGCCGACCCAAGCAACAGACACCTCGGGGCAAACCACTCCACGGCCACAAGAGTCTGCCCCGAAGACCCAACCCAAAGCGTCCGCTGCGACGGTTCAGACTGGCGCTGCAATCAAGTATCGCTTTGGAACCATCCAGGTTAAGGTGACCAAAAGCGGAGGAAAGATTTCCAAGGTTTCCTGCGTCAAGTCGAGTTACACTCGAGTCCCTCAAGGCACCATGACCTATCTACTCCAAGCCTCCGTCCAGGCAAACGGTAGTAAATTCGCTAATGTCACTCGAGCGACCTACACGGTAGACGCCTTCAAGAAATCATTGGATTCAGCACTTGGAAAGTTCTAGCCTCTACACCTTTCAGAAATCCACGGAAAAACGTCGTGGGTACCTTGGTTCAACTGCGGCAATCGTGGTGGCTTCCATTCTGGGTGGGTTTGGAATTTCTTCCTGGCTTAATCCTGCGCCAGTGGTGCCGGCTCCAAGTGCGTCAGAAGAAGCTGTCGAAGGGGAGCAGACCGTTGCTGGTGATGTGATCAATAAGGGTTATGGCGACGTTCAAGTGCAAGTCACTTTTGCAGACTCTGCCATCTCCAAAATTGAAATGCTCAAGGCCGAATCAACAGGAAATCGACAAGCCGCATATCCGGTTCTAATTAAGGCTGCTCTGGCCGCAAATGGTCCAGATGTTCAGAACGTAAGTAACGCAACCTATTCGTCTGAGGCCTTTAGAGAGTCACTCCAGTCGGCTCTGGACAAACTTCGTTGAACCGAGCATTTATTCACCATGAAGATTGCATGGGAACTGTTTTCACCTTCCAAGGCAGAACTCAACTTAGCGAGGTAGAGCTCGGCGAAGCCATAACTGCATCGTGCGCGCTGCTACATGAGGCCGACGAGATTTTTTCGCTCTACAAACCAGAATCCCCGCTTAGCCGACTTGCTAGGGGAGAATCCTCAGTGGCCAAGTGCCCGCCTGCAGTGGAAGCGGTTTGGAACCTCTGCGAGGACTGGGAGAAAGCCACCAACGGCTATTTCAGCCCGTTCACTCTTGAGCACACCTTCGACCCATCCGGTCTGGTGAAAACTTGGGCAGCCCAGCGAGCCATCGACTCGTTGGTGAGCAAAGGCGTTTCCGACTTCACGCTGAACGCTGGCGGCGACATCTGGTTGAGCGATGAACTAACAGACTCCAAAGATTGGAAAGTTGGGATCGGAAAGCCTGTCACTGTTGCCTCCGAGGAAGCGGGCTTGTTGACCGTTGTGAACCTAAAGAACACCGAATTTCGCGCGATTGCCACCAGTGGATCAGCCGAGCGGGGTGAACACATTTGGAATCCTCAGTCTGCGTCAATGGCTTCTGGAAACCTCATTCAGGTTTCAATACTGGCTAAGGACTTAGTGACCGCCGATGTTTGGGCAACGGCATGCTTTGCCCAAGGCGAGTCGGCGATTGATCGAATCGCTCGCGAACCAGGAATCGAAGGGCTATTTGTCTTTGCCGATGGTCGCGTTGATGGCACTGACGGTTTCGCTGAAGTGCTTAGAGCTTCCGCCTAATCCCAGGTGCTTGGTGCAGGTTCTTTACCCTTGGGTAACGAAGCGTCGGCGCTCCAACGAATGACCCAATCTGGCAAAACGGGTTGCTCGCCAGGCCAACCTCCGCCAGCCTCAATGACTTCAGCAGGGCTCAAGATGCCCCTAGGGTTGATGAGCCATCTGGTCTTGACAATCGCCTTGGTGTAGATCTCACCGTTTCTTGTGAAGCGCTGCTCCATGTAGAAAGCCTGATCGTCCCAGCCGATGACCTTTGATTCGATTTCGAACAACTGCCAGAGCTCTAGGGACTTTCGGTAAGTAATGGTTACGCCAACTACGACGGGGTACCAACCCATTTTCTTCACCTTGGTCCAACCGCCAGCGCGGAGTAGATGATCAAAACGCCCTAGGTCCATGATCGACAGGTAGACACCGTTATTCATGTGAGCAAAGGCGTCTAGGTCGGTTGGCCAGACTCTAAAAGTGCGCTTGCCGACATCGGCAATCGACAGTTTTGATTTGAAGCGCCAGCCTGTGAAGGCCCAAATCATTCGTAGCCAGAGCTTCACCAGATACTCACTCGCTTTTCAGGTGCGAGCCAAGCCTTATCGCTAGGGGTAACGTCGAAGGCTTCATAGAAGGCGTCGATGTTTCGAACAATCTGGTTGCAGCGGAACTCGGCTGGGGAGTGAGGGTCGGTTGCAAGTCGCTGGATCATGATTTCGTCACGACCCTTGGTTCGCCAAGCCTGGCCCCACGATAGGAATAGCCTCTGGGCTCCGGTCAAGCCATCCATCACCGGTGGCTCGGCGCCCTGAAGCGACATTAGATACGCCTTGTAGGCAATTGCCAAACCGCCGAGGTCTCCGATGTTCTCGCCAATCGTGAAAGCTCCGTTGACTCGGTGCTCGTCAGAAAGTTGGGCTGGGGAAAGTTCGTCGTACTGGTGGATTAGTTCCTTGGTTAGCTTTTCGAAGGCCTCGCGGTCTTCATCGGTCCACCAACTCGAGAGCGCACCATCGCCATCGTACTTAGAACCTTGGTCGTCGAAACCGTGACCAATTTCGTGGCCGATTACCGCACCGATTGCTCCGAAGTTCACGGCTGCATCAGCCTCCGACGAGAAGAACGGTGGCTGCAAAATAGCCGCTGGGAAAACGATCTCGTTGAAACCTGGGTTGTAGTAGGCGTTCACGGTCTGCGGGGTCATGAACCACTCTTCGCGGTCGATTGCAGAACCAATCTTCGCGATCTCGCGGTCGGTTTCCCAACTAGAAGCACGTCGGACGTTGCCAACTAGGTCATCGCGTCGAATCACCAACGACGAATAGTCTTTCCACTTGCTCGGGTAGCCGATCTTTGGGGTGAACTTTCCAAGTTTGACCAAAGCCTTCTTCTTCGTGGCCTCGGTCATCCATGGAAGGTTTTCGATGCTTTCGCGATAGGCCACGACGAGCCAATCGACCAACTTGTCCATCTGGGCCTTGGCTGCTGGAGGGAAGTGCTTCTCCACGTAAATCTCGCCAACTGCTTCGCCGAGAGCGCCTTCGACTAGCCCAACCGCGCGCTTCCACCTAGCGCGCATTTCGGGTTGGCCGGTGAGTTTGCGCCCGTAGAACTCGAAGCGGGTGTTCACAAAGTTGTGAGAAAGGTATGGGGCCATCGAGTTGATTAGTTCCCACTGCAACCACAGCTTGACCGACTCAAGATTGTCGTTATTGAAAAGTTTTGGTAAAGCTTCGAAGAAGCTAGGCATCATCAACACAACCTCGTTGAGAGAGTCCGCCTTGATACCCAGCCCGTAAGTCCACTGATTCCAATCAAGTCCGGGGGTGCTTTCCTGAAGACTTTGTAACGAGTAGAGGTTGTAGGTCTTTTCAGCATCTCTGGAGTCCACGACGTTCCAGTGCGTTGCCGCGAGCGCGGTTTCGAAAGCCAGGATCTTCTTGGCAGCCTCGCCGGCCGAGTGTGTGTCAAATCCCACATGCTCAAACATCTGGGCAACGTATGGGAGATACGCGTCCAGAATTTCTTTATGTTTCTCCTCGCGGTAATAGGCCTCATCTGGAAGACCTAAACCTCCCTGCGACATGTGTGGGAGGTAGCGATTCGGGTTACCAGGGTCGTTATCGATGTAAAGACCGAAGAAGCCGCTGATTCCCTGACGAGCAAACTCGCCCATGAGGCGCATCAGCTCTTCGATGTGCTTGGCATCACGAATTCGCTGTAGGTCACCATTGATCGGCGCAGCTCCAAGTTCTTCAGCCATGTTCTCGTCGAGGAAAGAGTTGTAGAGGTCACCTATTTGCTGGCTGACACCTGGCTTTGGATTCTCCGAAGCCTCGAGCAGGATGTCCCGGACGGCTTCCTCAGCGGCATCGCGAAGCTCGTGGAAAGATCCGTGAATCGCCTGATCTCCAGGGATTTCGGTCTCGCGAATCCATTTTCCGTTGGTGTGCAGATACAGGTCATCCTGAGGTTTTATACTTTTGTCGAAGTTGGCAAGGTCTAGGCCGGGTTTGATACTCATTCTTGAAGACTACAATTCTTATCGTGGAACTACAGAAGATTATTCTCTACTACGGATTCGCTCCAATCAGCGATCCGGAGGCCGTAAAGCTTTGGCAAAAGACCCTCTGTGAGTCGCTCGGGCTCAAAGGTAGAATCCTGATTTCAAAACACGGGATCAATGGCACCCTCGGCGGCGACATGTCTTCCCTCAAAAAGTACGTTCGTCAGACCAAGGAATACCCCGGTTTCCGCAAGATTGACTTCAAGTGGTCCGACGGCACTGGAAATGACTTCCCTCGCCTTCGAGTGCGCGTGCGCGATGAACTGGTAGCTTTCGGTGCACCAGACGAATTAGTAGTTGATGTCAAAGGCGTTGTTGGTGGCGGCAAGCACCTCAAGCCACGGGAAGTGGACCAATTGGTTGCCGAGCGCGGTGATGAAGTTGTTTTCTTCGACGGTCGCAACGCCTGGGAAGCGAAGATTGGAAAATTCAAGAATGCGATTGTTCCAGACGTAGACACCAGCCACGATTTCATCAAAGATCTCGAAAGCGGCAAGTACGACGCAATCAAGGACAAGCCGATCGTCACCTATTGCACCGGTGGAATCCGCTGTGAAGTTCTTTCGGCCATCATGATCAAACGTGGCTTCAAAGAGGTTTACCAAATCGACGGCGGTATTGTTCGTTACGGCGAGTCCCAGGGCGATGAAAGCCTTTGGGAGGGTTCGCTCTACGTATTCGATGACCGCATGAACATAAACTTCACCGACAAAGCGAAAACCATCGGAGAGTGCCAAACCTGTGGGGGATCAACCTCAAAGTTCCGCAACTGTGCTTCGCTTTCCTGCAAAGACCTAATCCTGCTCTGTGATGACTGTGCCGGAAAACCCGAGAACCTAGCTTGTAAGCCGGAACACACGCGTGGGAAGCGCATCGGTCAGGTCGGTTAGACGGGTTGCTTTCAACCACTGATTGTCTTGCTCGGCGGTTAAACTTAAAACCCGCTAACGATTGGTAGAACCTTTGGGCTTTCTAGACAAACTTGAGAAGGGTATTGAACGGGCTGTAACCGGTGCGTTCAGTAAAACCTTCAAGTCTGAGCTTCAGCCAATCGAAATTGGTTCAGCGATTCGCTCACAGATGGATGGCAACGCGTCGATCGTGAGCCGCGACCGCATCCTGGTTCCGAATAAATTCGAGATAACTTTATCGGCGGCAGACTTTGGTCGCCTGAAACTCATCGGCGACCGACTAAACCAGGAACTCCGCGCCCAGGCAGAAAAGCATGCTGATAAACAGGGTTACCAGTTCGCCGGTCCACTGCTTATCTCCGTTGCGGAATCAAGCAGCCTCGGGCTAGGGCAGGTTTATGTAAAGGCTTCTAGTCCAAACGTTTCACCGCAAGACATCAAGTGGATGCCCCGTTTGGAAGTTGTAGGCGACGGACTGGTTTTTGAATTACAAAAACAGAGAACCGCGGTTGGGCGTGACCAAACAGCCGACATTCAGATCGATGACTCGGGCCTAAGCCGCAGACATTTCGAGATCCTTTGGGATGGCAAAAAAGCTGGAATTAGGGATTTAGGGTCAACCAACGGCACTTTCGTCTCCGGTGCCAAGATTTTCGAGCAAGCGCTCCCAATGGATACGGTGATCAGGGCTGGAAACAAGACTTTCGTGTTCAAAGTAGTGGCTGAGTCGGTGGCCGAATGAGTGAACTAGCGCTACTACTGCTTCAGATTGGTTTAGTCGCCGTCCTGTGGATTTTTGTTTTCAGTATTGTTTCGGTGATTCGAAGCGATTTGTTCGGGCAAAAAGTTGCCAGCAAAACTTCATTGGGTAACCGAGCGCAGATTGTTTCTCAAGCCCAAATACCTAACCCACCGACGGGTCCGGTGCGAGTGCTCCAAGAGTCGGCTGAGCCAAGCAGTAAGAACGCCAAGAGATTGGTGGTCACCGAAGGTGAAAACGCTGGCAAAGAGATTCCATTGACCGGGCGAGAGTTACACATCGGGCGAGCTGTGAACAGTGATTTGGTCATTACCGATGAATACGCTTCGACCCAGCACGCCAAATTAGTTCTAATCAACGACGAGTGGTTGGTGCAAGATCTCAACTCAACCAATGGAACATTCCTCGGTAGCACCCGAGTCGGCATTCCCGCCGTGGTTAAGCTCAACACCCCGGTCAAGGTTGGAAAAACCGTTTTTGAGCTGAGGGCATAGTGGCAATCGCACTGATAAGTTCTGCCGACTCAAACGTAGGAAGAGTACGAGCCTCCAACCAGGATTCGGGTTACGCCGGCTATCGAATGTTCTTCGTGGCCGATGGTATGGGTGGTCATGCCGGTGGTGACATAGCGTCCGCAATTACCGCCCAGCGCATGGCCCAGATGGATGCTCAATACGCAACGGCGGATGATGCTGGCGCTTCGGTTCTAGCAAGAATGTTGGAAACCAACGAGCTGCTGACCCAGACCGTTTCCAATCACGAAGAGTTGACCGGCATGGGAACCACATTCTCCGGGGTTATTTTCGTTGAAGATCAGGCGGTTGTGGCCCACATCGGCGACTCCAGGGTTTATC